>NZ_DDNS01000052.1:80015-83760 GCF_002341255.1 Psychrobacter sp. UBA2514 | reverse complement strand
GCTTTTATAGTGGATTGACTATAGACCATTAAAACCTGTCAAGGAAGCTTATATGAGTAACACTCTCGATACCAGTAATGATAACATTCTCTCCTCCGACAACACTCACTACTTGCACCACAACTTTTTTGAGCCAAGTGACAAAAATATTGCCATCAGCGCGACGCTATTGATTGTGCATGGGATGGCAGAGCACAGTGGTCGCTATGCAGATTTTGCACAGTTCTTGGCGGACAATGGCATCGCTGTCGCAACCTATGATCATCTTGGTCATGGTCAAACCATCAAAACCGAAGCAGATTTAGGGTTTTTTGGTGAAGAGCATCCCGTGCAGTCGCTGCTAAAAGATGTGATTGTCATGGCAGATAGCCTAAAAGCACGTCACCCCGATGTACCGCATTTTGTGATGGGCCACTCCATGGGCTCGTTTATCGTGCGTAACGTACTTAAGCATCATGCGCATAATTTTGCAGGCGCAATATTAATGGGCTCAGCAGACGTCAATCCATTGACCAAAGTTTTGCTACCTATCAATAAAGTATTGGCAAAAGTAGCACCTAGACAGCCGAACTCAGTACTTGCCAATACCATGAATAAGGTATTGAACAGTCAACTAAAGGAACGCACCGCATCCTCACAGTTTGCTTGGTTGAGTGAAAATACTGCAAATATTGAAGCCTATGAAGCTGATCCAAAGACTGGTTTTGACTTTACCAATAATGGCTTTATGACATTATTTACTTTGATGGATACTGGACTAAATAAAGGCTGGGCCACCACCATTGCCAAAAACTTCCCAATGCTATTTATCAGCGGTGAAGATGATCCTATTGGTAACATGGGACGCGGTATTCGCCGCGTGGTCAAACGCCTACATAAACAAAAATTTAACCATGTTGACATTCAACTGTATTCCAATATGCGCCATGAAGTATTACACGAAACAGACAATCAAACGGTTTATCAAGACATTTTAGCGTGGATAAAAAACATTGCACCAGACGCTTAAAGCACGATAAACAATTCATCTTGAGCAGTCTTGTGAGCGCTTTTCCTCAAGCACTGCCATAATGAAATACTGAACTTGTTTGCTAAAAGTGGTCAAATTAGCGACAATATGGCAAGCAAGTTTTTTGGCCCAGTTATCTTGTACAATCGTCCATATTTTACAAGTATTGTATTTTAAGCGGGTCCGCCCAAGTTATGTCACTATAAATACGAGTCACCTCTCCCTTTTACTTATTTTAGGAATCTTTATGTCATTACAACAAACCATCGAACAAGCTTTTGAAAACCGCAACGAATACAGCCCAAGCAACATGCCACAAGACGTGCGTGACGCAATTGAGCAAGTACTCGAGCAGTTAGATAACGGCAGCCTACGCGTTGCCGAAAAGAAAGATGGCGAATGGGTCGTCAATCAGTGGGCCAAAAAAGCGGTACTACTATCGTTCCGTTTGAACGACAACTACGTTCAAGCAGCGGGCGAGCATGTGCAGTTCTATGACAAAGTGCCAACGAAATTTGCAGATTGGACCGAAGCACAGTTCAAAGAAGCAGGCGTCCGTGTGGTACCACCAGCCGTTGCTCGCAAAGGTTCATATATCGCAGCGGGTGCGGTATTGATGCCTTCTTATGTCAACATCGGTGCGTATGTCGATCAAGGCGCGATGGTTGATACGTGGGCGACCGTTGGCTCATGTGCGCAAATCGGCAAAAACGTGCATCTATCAGGCGGTGTTGGTATTGGTGGCGTATTAGAACCGTTACAAGCCAACCCAACCATCATCGAAGACAACTGCTTTATCGGTGCGCGCTCTGAAATCGTTGAAGGCGTGATCGTCGAAGAAGGCGCTGTCATCTCTATGGGTGTCTATATTGGTCAATCTACACGCATCTATGACCGTGAGACTGGCGAGATCCATCGTGGCCGTGTACCAGCAGGCTCTGTTGTCGTACCAGGTAGCTTACCATCAGAAGACGGCACACACAGCTTGTACGCTGCCATCATCGTGAAAAAGGTAGACGCGCAAACGCGTGCAAAAACTGCTGTGAATGAGCTATTACGTTTAGACTAGTATTTTAATATTTATAGCCTCGTACCCGAACGGTACGGACGTCGATAAATCATAGTTACTAAAGACGCTGAAGAAAACTTCAGCGTCTTTTTTGCACCCTAATGCAGAGCGTTGCGTTATAATCCGTTTTTTGGTTTTGTTTTATCCAAACATAAAACGACAAATACCACAGCCTGCCTTCTTCTTTATTACGATTGATAACCGCTCCATCGCCTTATCAACCTTTAACTGTATTTGACATATTATGAGTGAATCACTATTGCGCACCGCCGCTATCCCCGTCACTGACCCTGAAGCGGGGTTACGTTTGACTGAGATTTTCTATTCCCTACAAGGTGAGGCCCTGACTTCTGGCTTGCCGACGATATTTGTACGTCTAACGGGCTGTCCGCTGCGCTGCGTCTACTGTGATACCGAATATGCCTTTACGGGCGGCGAGCGTCAGTCATTAGAAACCATCATAGACACGATCAAAAGCTATCCATGTAAGCGCATTTGTCTGACTGGCGGTGAGCCATTAGCACAGCCAAATGCGATTGAGTTGATGAAACGCTTGCTCAGCGATGGCTATGAGATATCCCTTGAGACAGCGGGCGCGCTCTCGGTGCAAAATGTACCACCAGCCGTCAGCAAAGTGATGGATATCAAAACACCAAGCTCAGGCGAAGTGGACAAAAACTTATGGTCAAATCTCGAACATCTCACCGAGCACGATCAGATCAAGTTTGTCATCATGAACCGCACAGATTATGACTGGGCAAAAGAAAAATTAGTCGAGCATAAGTTAAATGAATTGGTCGGTACCGTTTGGTTTTCGCCGATGTTCAACGTGGCAGATGATGTCGATGAAGCGCTCAGCCCTGAGGTACCTGTGTTGGCAAGAGAGCTTGCTGAATGGATGCTGGCAGATGCCTTGCCCGTTCGTTTTCAGCTGCAACTACACAAAATTATTTGGGCAGATGCCAAAGGCAAATAAAAAGACAAACCATACGCTAGTCACTGATAGAACATCCATTTAGAACAATAAATATAAATACAAATACAGGCACGTACTTTCAAGGAGGAAACATGATTCGGCTGATCTTGCTAGGACTACTGTCAGGTGCGTTTTTTAGCTCAACCTTTGTATTAAATGAGCTGATGAGCGCTGCTGGTGGGCATTGGTTTTGGTCAGCGAGCTTGCGCTACGTATTTGTGCTACTACTACTGACGGCAATGATTGCTGTTCAACACGGTATGGGACGCATCAAAGAGCTTTGGACGATTTTTCGTCAACATATAGGCTTCTGGTGCATTACTGGTAGTATTGGCTTCGGCGTGTTTTATACTGGCATCTGTTATGCAGGTGATCACGCCAGTGGTTGGGTTGTGGCGGCGACCTTTATGTTTACCGTCGTGACCAGTTTGCTTGTCTTACTGGCATTCGGACAACGCTTTGATAAAAAATTCATTTTTTATGCCCTGATTGTCTTCGTAGGCGTGGTACTGGTCAACGTCAGTGAAGGTTTGCACGCGCCTAGTGATGCCAATGCCATACCACTGACGCAAATGCTACTGTATGGCGCGCTGCCAGCACTGATCGCGGCGTTTAGCTATCCTATTGGCAATCAGTTGGTTTGGCAGGCCTCTTACAATGCGAAACAGCATAAAGCTAGACACCAAGATAG
>NZ_DDNS01000052.1:40506-79874 GCF_002341255.1 Psychrobacter sp. UBA2514 | reverse complement strand
ATAGTGAGCACCACTCGCAGCCGATGCGTGCCGAAACAGCGCTATTGGCCAGTGCCCACAATGCTACTGATACGCATAGCGCTGACCGTGATACTGCGAACAACTCCACACTGCAAACCCTGATCAGACGTATTCCTGTTATCGAGACGGATCTGTTACAGAACGCCTTTAACAAAGTGTGGTTGATGACCGTCGGGAGTTTCCCGTTCTGGGTTGTCTTAGGGTTGGTAGTACGCCCTAAGTTACCTGGCAGCGCGCAGGTATTTAACACGCTACTGGTCGCCTTGTTATCAGGGGTGGCCGCGACCAGTCTGTTTTTATATGCGCGTGAGCACGCGGTGACCTCAAGTGAGGTTGCGGGCGTTGACTCGACACAAGCCAGTGAAATCATTTTTGCTTTGATTGGTGGTATGATCCTGCTGGGAAACCCACTACCCTCAGCCTTAGGTCTGGTCGGTATTGTACTGATTATCATTGGCTTGATACTGTTTGCAAAAGATGGCTAAATGACGCTCTAACGATGCGCTGAGTTTTTTACATCAGCCAAAAATTCATTATTCAAAACAAAAACTCCATCATTTTGATGTTCAATATTTGGCAATATAACCATGGTTAATGATTTAATTTTTCCTGATATTCTATTATATTTATTGGACATGGTGGGTATCATCGCCTGCGCAATTGCAGGGACATTGCTCGCTCAGCACAAAGGCTTTGATATTGCTGGCTGCATCTTGGTTTCGATGGTCAATGCCATCGGCGGCGGTACGCTACGTGACATGGCACTAGATCGTCACCCACTATTTTGGATGACGGATCTCAACTATGTGATCGTCATTACCGTGACATCCCTTGTATTACAAATATTCTTTCATCTATATCACAAGATCGACAATGCGCTTAAGCTTTTCGATGCCATTGGTCTCGCGGCATTTAGCGTGATTGGCTTTAAGGTCGCATTGACCCAAGGCATGTCACCTCTTATTGCTATTATGATGGGCGTCTGGACAGCCATTATTGGTGGGATGCTCCGTGATATTATCTGTAATGAGATACCATTAGTATTGCAGCGTGAGATTTATATCACGGCCAGTATCGCAGGATCTGTGACATATTTATGCCTGCAGTATGTTGGTGTCAGCGCTGGCATCAATGAGTTTATTATGCTCTTTGTCATCTTTGCGGTACGCATGCTGGCGCTCAGATTCGACTGGCATTTGCCCTCTATCCGTTTGGTTGCTTAAATAGCTGATCAAAAATGCAATGCTTTTTGTACATAAAAGCTGACAATCATCAAAAATAGTGAGAATGGCTTATGTTGGCTATCGTATTAGATCCTGCTGTCCTAATCACGACTTTTGATCCGCGCTCTTTGATCTATTTTTTTGATATGATTGGGATTATCGCCTGTAGCGTTTCAGGGACGATACTAGCCAAGCATAAGAACTTTGATGTCTTTGGTTGCTTGCTGGTGTCTATTGTCACAGCCATCGGTGGCGGCACCGTACGCGATGTGATTTTGGATCGTCATCCGCTGTTTTGGATGGTAGATATGAGCTATCTGACGCTCATTACGATCTCTTCCCTAGCCATGCAGATATTTTTTCATCCAAATTCAAGACGCGTTTATAAGTTTCTTAAGCTCTCCGATACCATCGGTCTATCCGCCTTTACGCTCATCGGTATCAAGGTCGCTGACAGCATGGGTACCAATGTGCCAGTGGCACTGTTGTTGGGGGTGATTACCATCATCGTTGGTGGCATCATTCGCGATATGATTTGTAATGAGATTCCACTGGTATTGCAGCAAGAGATTTATATCACTGCGGCGTTAACTGGGGGTATTCTATATTTTGCTCTAAAGAACTTAGGCGTTACCGATTGGGTTGCTGATATCTCTGCGATGAGTACGATTTTTACCTTGCGTATGCTGGCTATTCGTTATGATTGGCAGTTCCCCACTCTTGAGTGGAAGTACTGATGTTAAGTCAAAAAGTAGCAAATAGTATCAGTACACTCAAACTTGACTGTACTGATAGCATTTAAGCCTTAACCCTGCTCTACCACAGCCAAGTCTTTTACCATCAGCTGTAAGCTTTGTTTGCCATTCCATTCATTGATATCTAGCTGAAATAGTAAATGCACTTTTTTGGCACGGTAATCCCAAGCATCATTGTCAAAGTTAAAACAGATTGCCTCGATTGGATATTGGACGTCTGGATAATGCAGCGATAGTTTAAGATGCTTGTCTTTTAATATCTTAAAACTCAATACCTCAAACACACCGTCAAATATCGGCGGTGCAAATCCATGACCCCAAATGCTAGCATCTGCTAAATGTTCAGCAAACCACAAGCTAAAATCTCCCGCTTGCAAAGGTCCATCAGTGAATTTCTGCTCTGCAAACACGTCATCATCCATTTGTGCCATAACTTCGTTAAACGCGGCGACAAATGGCTCAAAATTGCGACGCTTTAGGGTCAGACCTGCTGCCATCGCGTGACCACCAAAATGACTGATGAGATCAGGCTGACGCTCGGCGACTTGCTCAATCGCATCACGAATATGCACGCCAGCAATTGACCGTGCTGATCCCTTAATCGCATCGTCTTCACCAGTCTGCTCTGTATCTGCTGGCGCAAAAACAATACTAGGTAGGTAATGACTTTCTTTTAAACGTCCAGCGACAATACCAATCACGCCTTGATGCCAATCATCCTGATACAGAACGATACTTCGAGTGTCTGTATGGCTTGTCTTATGAGTAGTGGCGAATTGAGTATTAACTTCTTGAGTAATGAGGTCATCGCCACTGTCATTTGTATTTTCATCGACCTCAATATCAGTTTCAGTAGCCAATGTCTGTACGATACTATCTGCCTGCGCACGCATCTCGCCTTCTACATGACGGCGTGTACGGTTTAGTTGCTCAAGCTCTTGCGCCAAACGCTGGGCGGTGCTCCAGTCTTCGGTCAATAGGCACTCAATCCCGATACGCATATTATCCATACGTCCAGCCGCATTGATACGTGGCCCTAACACAAAGCCAAAATCCTGTGCGTGTAATTGCTTGGGGTCACGGCCTGCTTGCTCAAGTAACGCTAAAATACCCATACAACAGCGACCTTGACGAATAGCAGATAGCCCATGATGGACCAAGATACGATTGTTTTTATCGAGTACGCCGACATCTGCGATCGTACCAAGCGCTACCAAATCTAAATACTGACTAACCTGCACGGTAGACTTGCCAGCGTCGCGGCGCAGCTTTGCCAATCGTCCGAGCACATAAAACGCGACCCCTACCCCGACCAGTGCTTTACTGGTGAAATTGCAATCAAGCTGATTGGGATTGACGACGGCTTCAGCAGGTGGTGTTTCTTTGGTCGTGAGATGATGGTCAGTGATAATTACCGTAATACCATCCGCTTGGGCGCGCGCCACACCTTCATGACTGGAAATACCATTATCGACTGTCACGATCATGTCCGGCTGATAGGTTTCGATGCCCAATTCGACAATCTCTGGCGTTAGCCCATAACCATATTTAAAACGATCGGGCACCAAAAAATCGACGACTGCCCCCATCTTTGTGAGTGCGCGCATCATCAGCGCGGTACTGGTTGCGCCATCACAGTCAAAGTCACCAACGATCAGGATACGCTGACCGTCATCGATAGCGATGTCCAATAGACGCACGGCTTCAGTGATACCGTGCAGCATGTCAGCAGGCAACAGACCAGACAAACCAGTCTCCAGCTCATCAGGTGCAGTGATACCTCGGCCTGCATATAAGCGAGCAAGCGTCAATGATTGGGCGGCAAGTGGTTGCAACGCGGCGGGCAACTCGTCAATGCGAGTGCTGGTATTACGGGGGGTTAAATTCAGCATGAGCGTATTTTACTGCCTTTAAGGCAGGGTCACAACGACAATTTATAGTGTCTCTGTACACTAGCTAATATTGCATTTATTTACCAAAGATGTTGGCTTAAATGGTAATTTGGAAAAAGGATTTATTCAGTGAAAACGTATCGCATGTGGCTCTTCATTTACAAAAAGGATGCATAGTGACCGTAGTTTTCTGCATTTTGCTACAAAGCAATGATTGTATGGCGCCTATAAATTCATAGAATAGTAAACAACTGAGAGACTTGCTAATTATTGACGGTTACATCATCAATATTTTAACTATTTATAAGGATACTTTATGAAAACCACACCAGCTGCTGAAAAATTACCAAATACGATCGATCCTAGCTTAGATCTTGATAAAGTCAAAAAAGAATGCCTCGATATGGTAAAAAAACGCGCCAGAATATCTGCTGGTGTTGCCATTGTTCCTGTACCGTTCTTTGATGTGGCGGTTGATGCCGGCATGCTGACGCAATTGATTCCTGAGATTAGCGAACGTTTTGGTTTGATTGAAGACCGTCAGTCAGCAATCGATCTTCAGTCACGCGAAGTGCATTGGAGCGCTGTCAAAGATCGCACTGTAGATTTTGCAGGATTGATGGCAACACGTGGTATCGTTAAGAAAACCATTCAAGGTTTTGGTGGTCGTATTGCCGCCAAACAAGTCACCAAATTTGTCCCATTAGGCGGTCAACTGGTTGCTGCGACCATGGGTTATACGATTTTTAAGAAAATCGCTACTGACCATATCAACGAATGCTATAAGCTTGCCAAAGACATTCAGCAAAAAGAACATGGTAAAAATGTTTAATAAACATTAGGCAACGCTATATTTACAAAGCCAGCTATGAGATTTTTTAGCTGGCTTTTTTGTGAGTAAGCGCATTGTAGACTGTCTCAGGCGACGGGTTAATGATGTCATTACTATATTTTACTGATAATATACCACTTTAGAGATTATCAAATACCTTAAAGGATTCACTTATGAAAAAACTTCTGGCATCGACCGTTATGCTGGCTACTGTCGCGCTAGCAGGCTGCACCACGACGGGTGCTACAAATGACGGCACAGGCACAGCTATTGGTACCGCAAATGAGATTGGCATGAATGTCTTTAAAGCGGCGATCGACAACCAATGCCGTAGCCAAATTGAAAAACAAACCGCTTGGCGTGTTGCAAGTGTCGCCATGACGGAAGCGCAGCAAGAGTCTGTTAAAAGTAACGTTTGTGGTTGCGTGAGTGAGCAAGCCCCGCAGCAAGTGACCATCGTTGAATTGGGTAATGCCGCTATCGATTCTCAGTATCGCGCTCAACTGGTTACTAGAGTTGTCGCCAAATCGCTTCAAAGCTGCTATGCCAGTTTTGTCAAATAGATCACAATATTAATAAATAAAAAATGTCACAGAAAAAGGGGTACGCTACCAATAGCACACCCCTTTTTTTGACGCTTTATACTATCTACTTACGTTATCGCATTTGCCTAAAATTTGTTTGAATCAGCTGGGTTTTGGGATAGAGCAGCTGTAAAAGGCAATGTCTGGCTGCGCCGGAAATACTTAGAGGAGCCATCAATAATTTTATCCACCTCTTTTACTAATTCGGTAATAACATCATCATAAACACCATGATACAGCTCTTTTTCAAATGCGGTAAAAGGATGCTTGCGTGACGCTGAACCAACCTCGGTTACCCCTTCCTTGCTATAAAAAATATCTACACGCCCATCACTATTTAACACACAGTTTAGTTGACCACCTTCAAGCTCCATCTCTACCCGCTCAGGCATAAAAATATAATCGTCCACGTTGATAAGCTTTTTTTCTACTTCCCGCTTAAAAAACGACTTGATATCAAACATAAGTACTTCCCTAACTTTATAATTATAAAATACAAGAGCATGCCTACTTCTATTGCTGTAATAAAGCTTTTATGTATATGCTTAGTAGATCATGCTTTATGCGGCTATTCTATAAGATAGAGAGCGATTTTTTAAGGTGCGATATGTAAAACTGCGTTTGATGTTGGTAAAAATAAAGAGCTTGCCTCAAGTCTTATCATGACACTATTCTATTTATAGGGATTAAACCCAACCTTGTTCACGAAATGATTTGAGCACCTCAACGAATACTGCCATCTCATCAGGTCTGCCAAGCGTTATACGATTGAAACCTGTGATGGGCGCAAACTCGCGACCAACCGCAATACCATGCTCGTGCATTCTGTTGATATAGGTTTGTACGTCTCCCTTTATCTCATGAAATATAAAGCTGGCTTGTGAGGGTAGATATTGGTAAGCACCATAAACAATACGCCTAAATTGTGTCGATTCCAAAAACTCCGCTGCATATGGCAAACTACCGGACCCATCATGAGCCAATGCTTTGGAATGCTGTATGAATTATAAGATTGATACCGATATGGTAAGTGGCACTGGGTTCTATTTCAATCTTTGTCAGCGCCCTCCTATCGAATAGACCAAAAAAATGAGGTGCTCAGTGCGCACCCCATTTTTTATATTATTTAATACAGACAATCAGATCAAATGCGCTTTAAGCTCCAGCACTTTATCACGAGTCTTCGCCGCCTCTTCAAATTTCAAATCACGCGACATTTGCTGCATTTGCTTCTCAAGACGTTTGATTTCTTTGGCCAATAAATCAGGACTACGCAAGATATTGATATCGACATCAGGCAAATTGCTCTTGACTGGAATGGCCTGATTGTCATTGGCATCTAGGCTTTCGCCTGTATCAATCTTATCAGTGATGCTACGGCGCGCGCCTTTTGGCGTAATATGATGCTCAAGGTTAAAAGCAATCTGTTTGTCGCGGCGACGTTCTGTCTCATCTATCGCCTTTTGCATACTTGGAGTAATGCGATCTGCATAGAGAATGGCCTTGCCGTTCAAATGACGTGCTGCACGACCAATGGTCTGAATAAGTGAACGCTCAGAACGCAAAAACCCTTCTTTATCTGCGTCGAATATCGCCACCAATGAGACCTCAGGCATATCCAAACCTTCGCGCAGCAAGTTGATGCCGATCAACACATCATGCTCACCAGTACGTAGCTCATGAATGATCTCCATACGCTCTACCGTGTCGATATCTGAATGCAGATAGGCGACCTTGACACCATATTCTTTTAGATAGCTGGTCAAGTCCTCTGACATGCGCTTAGTCAGGGTGGTAATCAATACGCGCTCGTCTTTTTCACGTCGTTTGGTAATCTCAGACAGCACATCATCGACCTGTGTCAAGACCGGACGTATCTCGATCTCAGGATCAATCAGACCCGTTGGACGTACAACCTGCTCTACCACCTGCTCACTATGTTCAAGCTCATACAGCGCTGGCGTAGCACTAACGTAAATGGTTTTGGGCTTAATGCGCTCCCATTCTTCAAACTTCATCGGGCGGTTGTTCATCGCACTTGGTAGGCGAAAGCCATAGTTGACCAAGTTCTCTTTGCGTGATCTATCCCCTTTATACATTGCACCGATCTGAGAGACGGTCACGTGTGACTCGTCGATGAACAGCAGAGCATCTTCTGGAATGTAATCAAACAACGTCGGCGGCGCTTCCCCTGATGGACGACCAGAGAGATGCTGTGAGTAGTTTTCGATACCATTACAGTAGCCAAGCTGCTGAATCATCTCAAGATCATACTGGGTACGCTCTTTGAGACGCTGTGCTTCAATCAGCTTGTTGTTTTCGCGAAAATACTCCAAACGCGACTCAAGCTCAGCGCGTATGGTTTCACTGGCCGCTTCTAACTTATTGCGCGGCGTCACATAATGTGATTTTGGATAAATGGTAATACGCGGCACACTACGTACGGTCTTGCCCGTTAACGGATCAAACCACGTGATTTTCTCCACTTCATTGTCGAACAAATGCACACGTACCGCCAGTTGCTCAGACTCAGCAGGATAGATATCTAGCAGTTCACCACGCAAACGATAAGTACCACGGCCAAAATCTAACTCGTTACGGGTGTATTGCATTTCAACCAAACGCTTAATAGTTGCGGTACGGTCTATCTGATCACCAACCACCACATGCAATAGCATTTTTAAATAACTTTCTGGATCACCCAAGCCATAAATACACGATACCGATGCAACGATAATCGCATCACGACGCTCAAGTAGTGCACGAGTGGCAGACAAACGCATCTGATCAATGTGATCATTGATGGCGCTGTCCTTTTCGATAAAGGTATCGCTAGCAGCGACATAGGCCTCTGGCTGATAGTAGTCATAGTAACTGACAAAATACTCAACCGCATTGTTCGGGAAAAACGACTTAAACTCGCCATATAGCTGCGCGGCAAGGGTCTTATTATGCGCCATGATGATGGTTGGGCGCTGACATTCAGAGATGACCTTAGCCATGGTATAAGTTTTACCAGAGCCCGTCACACCTAGCAATAGCTGTTCATCCATACCAGAGTCAATACCTTTGACCAGCTTTTCGATGGCTTGCGGCTGATCGCCTGCTGGCTCAAAATCGGTGACCATCTCAAAGGCACGGCTGGATATTTTCGTCCCAGACGCATTGACACCACTGATTTCAGCTTCGCCTTGGAGCTGAACGGCCAATTGGTTTAACTGACGCGATGAGCGCGGTTCAGGCATTCTCATAGTAATTTTCTTCTTATTAAAGTTTATAACAATATGGAGTCTGAGCGGCGGTTTTTAAAGGCTTTTTAACGGATAATGACGAGTCTTATCTTATACATATTGCCATATCGCGCTACACAAAATATAAGTCTGTAAAGATACTATTTATCGATAAATAAACCTGCCGTTGTTATAAAAAACGCACACAGACTTTGATAAATTTACAAAGATTTTCATGGTTAACAAACCCGTTACACGACCACCTAACAAAGCCTAACACTGAGGGGTTCCAACATCGATTTAAGCTGCTATTATCGATCATGAATTAACAAGCAGGTGACTTATCAGCCGGTAGATAGAGATATTTCTGATATTTATTTTGGATTGATTGTCATCAGGTAAGAGTAAAAGACTAATAACAATACATTGAGATTTTCAGTCAATATAATAATTTTAAATAAATAACGGAGTAAAATATGAGAGAACGTTACGCAAGTGGAATTTCAGACGATACCGCAAAAAAAATGATTGATTTGCTAAACGCTAACTTAGCAAACGTTATTGATCTAACCCTAGATGGCAAACAGTGTCATTGGAACCTACAAGGTACTGGTTTCATCGGTGTGCATCAGTTGTTAGACGAAACGTCAGATCGTATCCTTGAAGTATCAGATACTATTGCTGAGCGTATTGTGATTTTGGGTGGTCAACCAAATGGTCTGGCAAGTCGTGTGGTAAAAGAGTCTATTCTAGATGACTACCCAACTGATATTACTGAAGTAGATCAACACGTACGCGAGCTAACTAACCGCTACAAAAAAGTAGCAGAGGCATTAAGAGAAGCCATTGCTACTGCTGGCGACGCCGGTGATGAAGATACCGCCGACCTATTCACTGAAGCTAGTCGCATCATTGATAAAGATGCTTGGTTCATCGGTGCGAATGCGCCAAAGAAATAAGTATCCGTGAATTAATGGGTATTTTAGACTCATAATTACGAATAAAAAAAGCCGTCATTATTGACGGCTTTTTTGTGCCTTACACTTTTTTGTGTCTTACACAATGAATGATGTATCGAATATTTAACAATCTACCTGCTGTCAATGAATGCGTCTACTGTATTTCCTTTTATTGACTTGCTTTATAGCTCAAATATCTTCTAATTTCAGAATATCAGCATTTGGTGCCGATAGTGTCAAAATTGCCTCTTGGAATACAGGGTTATCTCGGAACAAGTTTTCAATCTCCTCAAACTTTTGAGCGACATGTTCTTCTTTCTGATTGCCTGCGATATCCACTGCGGCGACCATAAAGATCTTTTTAGGACCAACCCACTCTAGGTGTAGATAGGACACACTATCGATATCTGGATGATTTAGCAGTTCGCTCAAGACGTATTCGTGCATACGGTCAGTGACTCTATACCCCACCAAAAAATCACGGTTACGGCTAATCAAAAATATCGCGACCACCCCCAGTAATAAGCCTACAATGATAGAACCAAGCGCATCCCAATAAGCCTCTCCAGTATAGGCATGCATGCCCATAGCGGCGGCGGCAACCACCAAGCCAATAACGGCAGCTAAATCCTCAAAAAACACACCGCGCAAAGTCGGATTGGAGGTATCCACCACATAGCCAAGCGCACTCACATCTAATGCTTCGCCGTGCTTTTTACTCTGTCTATAAGCCTGAACCAGCGAAAACCCCTCAAGCACCAAGGCGACTGCTAAAACGATAAAAGCAATCGTATAATTGGTCTCAGATTCAGTAGCGTTCCACTCCTTAATACCCGTATAAATAGAGACAATCGAGCCTGCCGTAAATACACCGAATGCAGCAATCATTGACCAGACATAGGATTCTTTGCCATAACCTAATGGATGGCTCTTATCAGCAGGTTTAACAGATTTTTTTTCGGCGACAATGAGCAACGTACCATTGCCCGCATCCGCCCATGAATGCGCCGCTTCAGCAATCATGGAAGCAGATCCTGTCAAAAAGGCAGCCACGGTTTTTGCAATCGCGATAATGACATTGGCCCCAACAGCAATCAACACCGTAATGAGCGAGCCTGAGTGCTCATCATTGGTTTCAGGACTCTGATTTAGGACATGCTTTAACTCGGAATCATTTGGGGTCTGCAGACTGCTAGCACCGCGTGCACGATGACTCGGCACTTTAGAAGAAGCTGACGAATGATGTTGGGGATTACCAACGGATGGCTTTAGACTCATACTAAACTCACTGGAATAACATGTTGATAGTGAATATATTCACCATGGACGAATGGCTTGAAATACCTATCAGCTTAAAGTAAGCGCTTTACAATATCAGTGTCTTTTTAGTGAGTCGTTGTAGCGTAAGGCCGTTATATCATCAACATCTGATAACCAGATCTAGTGACTCTATTTGGCAATATCTTCAGGCTCGCCAAAATTTTGATTCAAGCTTTCAATATCACAACTGGGACGATGTGCGCTTTCCATACGCAGTTTTTTTCGCTCTATCGCTGCATCTGCTCGGCATTGCTGTAATTTATTTTTGATGACAAGCGGAGGGACAGGAGTTGGCTTGCCATTATCATCGATAGCAACCATTGTAAAATAGCAGCTATTGGTATGGCGCACGGTACGAGCACGCACATCTTCTGCCTCAACACGAATGCCAATCTCCATTGAGGTATTTCCCACATGATTGACACTGGCTGCAAAGGTTACTAATTCGCCCACATAAATAGGCTCACGAAACATAACTTGGTCCACGGACAATGTCACGACATAGCTACCACTATAACGACTGGCACAAGCGTAAGCGACCTGATCGAGCATCTTTAGCAAATCACCGCCATGGACATTACCGATAAAATTTGCCATATCAGGCGTCATCAATATCGACATATATAGTTCATGATTCAGTGGGGCTTTTTTGGCAGTCGAGCTGGTATTGTATTGCGGCATAACGTTCCTTAAATGGTTTGACACTTATTTGTTGTGCCTACCATTTATACAGTAGGACACCAAATAGCGCAAACAGCCCTATGTCTCTAATCGGTCTAGGTTATGTAAATCAAAGCTATATAGGGCCAGCTTTTATGAATAAGGGCGATCTTGGTTAGCTCAACCAATGAAAACGATAAGCCAGCCAAGCGACAATCGCGCTGACTGACCCCGTTAAAACACCGCCCCATACAAAGTCAACGAGCGCTGTATCTAGCGTAAAGCCCTTATATAGTGCCAAGTTAGTAAAGTCATATGTACCGTAGGCCATTAGACCAATCAAACCACCAAGTAAGAAAATATGACCAACTGATGCACCTGCTTTGATTTGTGGATATAGAATCAATATGCAGAGTGCCAAGATATAAAACATATAAAAGATACCAGCTGCCATCATGTTAGGCTCATCCGCCAATAGATGACCGATGCGCGACTCATAAAAAGCCCCTTTCATGGTCGTCAGCCAAACAGCATCCACTCCTAGAAAGATAACCACCGCGGCAAGATAAATAAAAACGTAACCCATGATAATACCCCTTATAAAATGAATAAAAACGGATAAAACTTATAATGTCAGTCGTGGCTGAATAAAATCTAAAAATGCTAAAATACGCGATGATACGGCACTGTTTTTGTAATAGACCGCCTGTATGGATTCGCGATTGTTTGGTGTTACTATAGCCTCAGGCAACACCTCAACCAATCGTCCAGATTTCAAATCGTCACCAATCATAAAATTTGACAGTAAAGCGATACCTTGATGATTTAAACACAGCTGACGCAAAGTCTCGCCGCTACTGCCAGTCATATGAAAGTTCAGTTTCACTGGTGTTTTTAGTGGCCAGCTATTTAGCTTTGACGCATCGTTAAAGCCAATTAATTTATGAGTGCTTAAATCATTAATATGAGCTACTTCATTATGCTGATATAAATATTCAGGACTGACTACTAGCCGCAGCTGACTTTTACCCAATAGACGCGCATGCAAGTTTGAGTCTTTTAAATCGCCAATTCTGATAGCCAGATCCGTCTTATGCTCAAGCAAGTCGATGATATTGTCATGCGAGGTCAAATCAAGCGTAATATGCGGATACTGCTGCACAAACTCACCAACCAAAGGCGTCAGCTGATGCAATACAAACGGACTCGCAGCGTCAATTCGTAGATGCCCACTCGGCGCTTGTTTTAACAGCTTAATTGCCTCTTCACCGGTATATAACGTATTTAAACTCTCACGCGCATATCTAATAAAGACATGTCCTTCCTCCGTCAGCTCTAAGCGCCGTGTCGTTCTATTTAATAGCGTGCATTGCAGCGTATCTTCGAGTCTGGACACCGCACGAGACACTTTAGCGACTTGCTGATTCAGCAAGTTGGCAGCGCCAGTAAAACTGCCCGTATCCACTACGGTCAAAAATATCTCTATATCTTCTGTTTTAGCATGTCCCATCATCATGATGACCTTTACAAAATTAACAAAGGTATTTTGTCATTTGTGCTGTTTTTTGCAAACTATAAATCGGTCAAACTACGCGCATTATTTAATTATTAGGATGTCGTTATGCCACTCGCTTTATGGGCGCTTACTCTAAGCGCATTTGCAATTGGGACAACCGAATTTGTCATTGTTGGATTGGTACCAACTATTGCCACCGATTTGGGCGTGAGCTTGCCTTCAGCAGGGTTGCTCGTCAGCCTATATGCCGTTGGTGTCGCTATCGGTGCCCCTATCCTTACTGCACTCACTGGTCGCTGGAATCGTAAAATAGTACTGATGAGCCTAATGGGTCTGTTTGTCATCGGCAACTTGCTGGCTTGGCAAGCACCCAGTTATGAAACCTTAATACTTGCCCGTATCTTGACTGGTCTGGCACATGGTGTGTTTTTCTCTATTGGTTCCATGATAGCTACTAGCCTTGTCAGTAAAGAAAAAGAAGCCAGTGCAATTGCCATTATGTTTGCCGGACTCACTGTGGCGCTCGTCACTGGCGTCCCCCTTGGTACATGGATTGGACAGCATTTCGGTTGGCGCGCTACGTTTTTGGTCGTCTCAGCACTGGGTTTAATCGCTTTAATTGGTAGCGCGATATTAGTACCAAAAAACCTAAAAAAATCTATCCCTGCAACCTTCAAAGAGCAATTACAAGTCATTGTAAAACCGCAATTACTACTGGTCTATTTAATGACTATTCTCGGCTATGGCGGTACGTTTACGGCATTTACCTACCTAGCACCTATCTTAGAACAACAAACCAAATTTGCGCCATCAGCCATCGGTATTATCATGCTCGTATATGGCGTGTCCGTTGCTATCGGTAATATCTGGGGCGGCAAACTTGCAGATAAACGTGGCCCTATTAGTGCGCTTAGCATTATATTTAGCGCCTTAAGCATTATTCTTTTATTATTCACCTTTACTATGCAATCCAAGATCGCTGCTGTACTCACTATTTTGGTATGGGGTGCGTTTGCCTTTGGTAATGTACCGGGCCTACAAATCTACGTGGTCAAACAAGCTGAAAAATATACACCGAACGCTGTCGATGTCGCTTCTGGATTGAACATTGCTGCATTTAATATCGGTATTGCACTGGGCTCAGTCATCGGTGGTAGCGTGGTTGAAAATATGTCACTGCAAGATACAGCTTGGATCGGTGCTGTTATCTCTTTAATGGCATTAGCGGTAACACGCTATTCAGGTCTACTTGATAAGCGTGCCCTGCAAACATCATAGAACCTTTCAATGTAAAACTTTTCAATATACAACCTCTCAACATAAGGGTCTCAAACTGTCTATACAGTATGAGACCATATAAGTGTTATGAAAAAGCCGTATCTATATCACTTAACTTATACTGTCGCTGTGTTTGCCATATCTGCGTCATTAAAGGCCGTCTCATCGTTCGAAACCGTTTCGTTTTTTAAGACCGCACTTGGTAAATCGGAAAAATGCAGCGTGTCAATATTGTTAGGCTTCACCGCAGTGACTTGAACCACACCGATGGTACGCTCCAAGAATCCCCCTTCGCAGTAACAGAAATAAAACGCCCATAGGCGGATAAAGGCATCGTCATAGCCAAGCGCCTGAATCTCTGCACGCTGTGCCATAAATGCAGCACGCCAATCACGCAGCGTGTATGCATAATCAAAGCCATAATCATGTAGTTGCTTGATGACCATGTCCGTCTGCTCAGTAAACTGTGTCGTCAGCTCTTGATTGGATAGCAGACAGCCCCCTGGAAAAATATGCGTTTGGATAAAATCGACCGAATCGATATAGTCTTGATAATTCTGATCATTAAAAGTGATGGCCTGCAATACCATAAGACCTGTCGGTTTGAGCAAGCTATTACATTTAGCAAAGAACGTCGGTAAGTACTCATGTCCCACCGCCTCAATCATCTCGATACTGACTAGCTTGTCATATTGACCTGTCAACTCGCGGTAATCTTGTTTGAGTAGCGTGATCTTATCAGACAATCCTGCCGCTTCGACTCGTCGCTTCGCTTCATCATACTGGGCATCAGAGATAGTCGTGGTGGTCACATGGCAGCCATAATGAGTAGCTGCATAAATCGCAAAACCACCCCAGCCTGTACCAATCTCAATGACACTATCATCAGCACTCAGCTGTAAACGTTGGCATATGAGCGACAGTTTGTGCTGCTGAGCATCGCTAAGCGTCACGTCAGGCGTAGGATAGACTGCCGATGAGTACATCATCGTATCATCCAAAAAACGCTGATACATATCATTGCCCAAGTCATAATGCGCTAGGATATTGGATTTAGAACCAGATTTGTCATTACTACGTAGCTGATGCTTTGCTTTCTCAAATGCTTTACTAACGCCCGCAAAACGATTTTCTAATTTATTAAGCACTTCCAAGTTACGCGCCGCCAAACGGATCAGGCCCGTCAAATCATCCGTGTCCCATTCGCCATCGATATACCTGTCTGCCAAAGCGATAGAGCCACCAAGCAGCAGTTGACGATAAACCGCACTATCATGAATCTCTAACGTGACGTTTAGAGAATGTCGACCTACTGCTGAACTACTTGCTACCTGAGGAGTGACTTTGCCAAAGCTAGTTGTCTTTGCTGTTTGCTCACCAAAGGTCTCAATCAAAGTAAGACTACCAAACTGGATGTGCTGTAATGCGTGAAATATAAGCTTTCTGGCTAAATGATTCACCCCATCGCTGACGGGTTGTAGTACGGCACTTTCGTTAACCACTTTACTCATGCGAGCGGTTAATTTCTCTAATTTTGTCACTGGTGCTCGGTCGGTCGGTCGTACTGACATCGTATGGTTGTCCTTGTCTAAGTTCTTTTATTTTGAAATTGACTATATAAAATGTGTTGCTGATTTTTGGATTTCTAGATTATCAATCGTTTAAAGTTTCGCTTTTTAAAGAGGTAGATGTTTTCTGATTACTGTCAGCTAGCTTTTCATCATAATTGATATAAGGCACCTTTTTGATCGCATAGAGTTTAAAGGCTTGCCCATAAATACGCGCTAACGAGGTCATGTTCATCAGTGGGTTTTTTCGTAAGCTATTGCGAACGGTGGTTTCTGTCAGCGGCACCCCTGATATCTTTATACCCGTTTTTAGGACCTCCCCACGCTCATCACTGATATCAATAGCGATACGAACTTGCAAGCCTGTGCTTGACTGCTTATCAACCGTATGTTGTTGTGTACGTTTTACCGTCACCTGCCAGCGGTATAGCTGATCGATAGGATTAAAAGGTGACACATGAAAGTCCTTGTCATGACAAAACTCAGTCTCCTCTCCTTCTAACAAAAACCCATAGTAATGACGCTTGTCCCATGGTGTATTGGATACTTCAGCCAATAAGTGCGTCGGCGTCTGCTGCTCATTAAACCCTAGGTAAAAATTGACTGGGCTAAAATACATACCTGCATTACGGCATACGAGTAATCCCAACATATCTCCTGTAGGACTGCTACCTGCATGTTTGATAAATGCTTGGCTCAGACGCTGCTCTAGTGCTTGATTAGACGGTAGGTCATTATCAATATCTTCGTTGCTATTTATGCTCTCATTGTCACTTATGCTCTCATTGTCACTTATGCTCTCATTGTCATTTAGGCTTTCATTGTCATTTAGGCTTTCATTACTACTTAGGCTATTGAAACCCTCTAGATAATCATTAGGGCAAAATTGTTGTAGCGCCTTTGTCTTAGCTGAAAATAAAGGCAATCCCTTTGCCAGTAACTTCTTTGGTAATATCTTGCTCAGGTGTGACTCGCCTAAAACCTTATGCTCACCAAAAGCTGCCGTGTTTACTTCTGGCAGTGCCTGTCCTGCCGCCAATGCACTGATATTGATGCCCCAATAGCGATACGGATAAACAAAATTATTCACATTAGGTAGCAACCGACTATGCCATGTCGTGCCCTCAAGCAATTGATGCGCTAATGCAGTAGTATCACAAGCTAGCTCATGACGTAACATATCATTAGTAGGTTTGGTGGACACGGTCATAGACACTCTCTTCGGTAAAGGCACATGATGATAGAACAATTTGCAATATTGCTCGCAAAGCTATTTGGCTTTACGGCGAGCAAATAAACCACGTTTTTTATTTTGGTTATTATCATCAGCCGCACTCTGTAAGCGCTCAGCATACTCAACCAACTTCTGATTGGTGGTCGCAGTGTTAATCTGACGCTTATCAAGTTTGCGTGCCTTTGTGTCAGCTTTTACTGGCAAGTCCTTATAACGAAAAGGCATATGTACGCTATCCGCAGCAGGCAAATGCGCTGGATCAACCTCGTCTTTTATATCGATATCATGGCCGAGCGCCTGACACACACGTAGACCGCTGCGTACGCCATCTTCATGAAAGCCATTAAACCAATATGCCCCGCAAAAATGCGTATGCAACCCTGTGCCAGAGATACTTGACCATTTGGTTTGCGCCTCAATCATCTTTAGATCGAACACTGGATGGCTATAATCAATGCTTTTGACGATTTGCTGATCATCTATCTCATGATTCAATGTGACCAAATAATTATGCTTCTTGGTCAGACGTTGCAAGATATTCATATGATACGTTAGCACGGGTTTTGCAGGTGCTTGTGTATTTACGCTAGCTTGATTCTTGTCTGTCACATTGTCTGAAGTCTTTCTATCAATAAGGTAGTTCCAGCTTGCCCATGCCAGTGGCTTCTTGGGCAAGACGCTCGTATCGGTATGCAATATCACCGTGTTTTTGGTGAAGCGGAAGTGACTCAGCACCTCAGTTTCAGTGGTACTGGCATCTGTTAGAATTTTCAGTGCGGTGTCTGCATGACAGGCAAAAACAACCTCATCAAATACAAGGTTCTCGCTGTTGTTGGCATCACCTTTGTTCTGAACCGTCAACAGCACTTGCTCACCATCACGTGTCACAGACTGTACTGGACTATTGACTCGCACTTTGCCACCTGCTTTGATAAAGCGTGGAATCAACTTATTAACGTATTGTTTTGAGCCGCCTTTGACCGTGAACCACTGCGGACGATTGACCACATCGAGCAAGCCATGATTGTCAAAAAATTGCGCAAAAAACACCAGTGGGAAATCTTGCACTTCATCCAGACTGGTTGACCAAATGGCTGAGACCATTGGCAGCAGATAGTTATCAGTAAATAGCTGACCATAGTTTTTTTGAGCCAAGTAATTACCTAGCGTCTGCTCAGTAAATCCGCTAATGTCTTGCCCCGCAGCACGCGCACTATCATACTCTTGACGGAGCTGCTTGATGTGCTTATTAAACTGCAAGATATCTTTGATAAACTGCCAGAACTTCGGATTGAGTACGTTTTTGCGCTGCGATAATAAGGTGTTGAGCGTATGCCCATTGTATTCAAAACGACGTGCGGTATTTTTGACCGAAAAGCTCATATCCGTCGCCTGAAATGGCACTTGCAGATCGTGGAGCAAACGGAAGAAATTGGGATAAGTACGCTCATTAAAAACAATAAAACCGGTGTCTATGGCGCTGCTCTCTACGTTACTAGTCTTTGCTTTTTTGCCGTCCTGTAGTGCCACATCAATGGTATTTACATGCCCGCCGATATAATCATTGGCCTCAAAAACGGTCACCTCATGTTGCGCGCCTAGGTAATGCGCACAGGTCAGCCCTGACACACCGGAGCCAATAATGGCGATACGTTTTTGTGCTCTCTGATGGTCAGCATTTTTGGCATGATTGCTCTTATCAGTATTTTGATTGTCAGTTTTTTGGCTAATTGCACGCTTGAAACGAATAAACGGCATAAAAGCATTCCCTTCTATATTTTTGCTGTTTTTATAGTGGATAATAGGTTTGTTAATAATGATGAATTACTTTTTATTGAGCTTTTCACTGACTTGCTGCCAGACCAAGTCAGGTAGTGTGCCCAATGCTTTTAGTGGCATCGTTAGTTTTTTGGGAAACTCAATAACCTCATGACCGCTTTCTATGCCATCACGGATGGCTTGACTGGCCTGCTCTGGCGTCTGGATAAACGGCATAGGGAAATCATTTTGCTCAGTCATCGGCGTTTCAACAAAACCCGGTACGACCAAGCTCACCGATACATCGTGTGGTGCGAGGCTAATCTGTAATGTTTTCATCAGATAATGGATAGCAGCTTTTGAGCTACCATAAGCTTCAGCACGCGCAAACGGCACATAAGCAGACGCTGAACCGATACCGACTAGGCGACCTTTAGACGCAATGAGCTTTGGCAATACGCCTTCGATGGCATGAGACAACGTGCCCATATTGACTGACATCACTTTCATAAATACTTCGCTATCGAAGTTTGGCATATCTAAATACTCACACATGCCAGCACCGCAAATCGCCAAATCAATGGTGTCGACTTTTTCAAACGCTGCAATGACTTTGTCACGATCCATGAGATCCAAATCAATCGTCTCTGCGCCGAGCGATTTTAGCTCAGCCAGCGCCTCGTCATCACGGCCGACAGCATACACGGTATGGCCCTCTAGCAGATAATCCTTGGTCAATTGATTGCCAATACCGGAGGTCGCACCAGTAATAAGAATGTGTTGTTTTTCAGCAGAATCTGTCATCGTGAATATCCTTTTTAAATGTTCTTATAATATGAAAAGCGTATCGCTCAACAAAGAGCTGAATAGAGCTGTCTTTAAATTCGGATGCAAGCTTTCATCTGAGCGTATTTGTGCTCTGTTATATGGCTTGTTTTTATTAACCTATACGCCATCTTATTTAACAAACCTAAATAATTATAGTGGTCGGCTATAGGTTTATTGTTGTGTCTTCGCAATTGCCACAACAAAAGCATCTTAACTTTGCTGTGGTCTTCATATTTATACAGTGAGTCATGCTAAAAGACAGTCCGCAATGTTTTGTTATCGGGGTAATAAGACAGCGCTATATCAGCATGCTACAATATTAAAATAGCCGCGCAGACATGGATGAGCGTCTCATTTATGATCGAATTGTGGCTATCTTCACGACAAGATGAGGTGATTGTCTAAACTGCCCGATATCTTGTCCTGATAGTGATAAAAGCGTTATATAATTAATATCGATTTTTACCAATCCCACTTCCATATAAAAAAGGATCTCTCATGAGCGAGTTGCAACTGTCTGACCGCGTCAATAGCATCAAACCCTCTCCTACGCTAGCGATTACCAATAAAGCAAAAGAACTAAAAGCAGCTGGCAAAGACATTATCGGTTTGGGTGCAGGCGAGCCTGATTTTGATACCCCTGACCACATCAAAAAAGCAGCAATCGATGCCATCAATAATGGCTTCACCAAATATACTGCTGTTGATGGTACGCCAGAGCTAAAAACCGCCATCATAGAGAAATTCAAGCGTGACAATGACATCAGCTACGAGCCAAACGAAATCCTAGTATCGGTCGGTGGTAAGCAGTCATTCTTTAACCTTGCCCAAGCGTTTATCAATCCTGGCGACGAAGTCATCATCCCAGCACCATACTGGGTGAGCTATCCTGATATGGTTATCATCGCAGAAGGCGTACCAGTCATCGTAAAATGCCCCGCTGAGCAAGATTTCAAAATCACCGCTGAGCAGCTAGAAGACGCCATCACTGAAAAAACCAAACTGTTGGTATTGAACAGCCCTTCTAACCCGACTGGTATGATTTATACCTTGGATGAGCTAAAAGCCATCGCTGAAGTATTGAAAAAGCATCCACACGTGTATGTGGCATCAGACGACATGTACGAGCACATCCGCTGGACGGGTGATAAGTTCTACAATATCCTCAATGCCGCGCCTGAGCTAAAAGACCGTGCCATTATCCTAAACGGTGTGTCTAAAGCCTATGCGATGACAGGCTGGCGTATTGGCTATGCTGGTGGCCCTGCCAAACTCATCGGCGCGATGAAAAAAGTACAGTCACAGTCTACTTCATGCCCAACCTCCATCAGCCAAGTGGCTGCAGAAGCAGCCATCAGTGGCGATCAGAGCGTACTTGAGCCAATGGTAGCGGCATTTGAGAAGCGCTGCGACCTAGTCGTTAATGGTCTAAACGCCATCAAAGGGATCACTTGCTTGCGCCCTGACGGTGCGTTCTACGTGTATCCTGAAATCAAGCCACTCATCAAAGCCGCTGGCCTATCATCATGTACTGAGTTTTCAGCATGGTTACTAGAAAAAGTCGGTGTCGCGGTCGTACCTGGTGATGCTTTCGGTCTTGGTGGCTATATGCGTATCTCTTACGCGACTGATGAAGCCACATTGCAAGATGCCTTGTCACGTATCGAAAAAGCCATTGCTGACTTGGACGTTGCCGAATAAGTCACAAAGCATCGTTAGCCTTACAAGTGCTTTAACAAAAAAGACGCCGCGTCGTTTCTATGCGGCGTCTTTTTTATGGTTGTTTTTGCTATTTATCCGTAAAAGCCCTCTCCCTCATCATTAAAGTGATATTTTTTACGAGTTATGAAAAAAAACGCTTGACGTATTTTTTATCTTTGCTAGAATACGCCCCACTTAGCAAGAACTCGTTAGAGACTTCTAAGGCTCGTTGTAAGCGATTAGTTACTTACAACCTATTCTCCAATAGCTCAGTTGGTAGAGCAACGGACTGTTAATCCGTGTGTCCCTGGTTCGAGCCCAGGTTGGAGAGCCACATTTTAGTAGTAAACCTTTTGAGTCACTATAGATTCAATTATGGCATTTGCCAAAACCCCCATCAGTTTGATGGGGGTTTTTTTATGGCTTGTATTTGAAAGCAACTCTGCACTGACTCTACTGTCTTAATTAGCTTGGCAGCATAGGCAGCCAAACAACCAAGGCCAAAAGCGTCACTAGTAACACAGGAGGCGTAATCAGCAGGCCTATTTTTATATATTGTCCCCAGCTAATTTTGTAGTTTTTTTCTGCCAATACATGCAACCATAATAACGTCGCAAGACTGCCAATCGGTGTAAACTTAGGGCCCAAATCGTTGCCGATTACATTGGCATAAATCATCAGTTCTCGCGTCGCAGCGGGCACTTGCGCCTGATCAATCGCGAGCGCACCGACCAAAGTCGCTGGCATATTATTCATGATAGACGCGACAATGGCAGATAAAAACCCAGTCCCTACTGTGGCAATGACTGCGCCCTGCCCTCCTAGCCAGTTAAGCACGCGCGCGCCATAGGCGGTAAGACCTGCATTGCCCAAGCCATACACCACCAAATACATACCAATCGAAAACAGGACGATTTGCCAAGGAGCTTTGCGTACGACATCACTGACAGAAATCACCGCGCCGCGTCCGCCTTGCCACAAACGACCAGCGATGGCCATTAGCAACAATGCGATAGCGCCAGTGACAAGTGAAATAGGTAACCCTAGCGGCTCGGTCGCAAAATAAGCAACCAGTAGCAAACCCAACAATGGAAAAGCGGCGCGAAAGACCAATGGATCGGTAATAGCGGATGCAGGGGCACTTAGATTATCGACTGGATAGTGCTTAGGAATATGACGGGCATAGACCATCCACAATACCAGTAGCGTCGCCAATACGGACACAATATTCACGGGCACCATAACTGCCGCATAACGCCCAAAACCAATATCAAAATAATTGGCGCTAACGATATTAACTAAATTTGAGGTGACCAAGGGCAGACTTGCTGTATCAGCGATAAAACCCGTCGCGATGATAAAAGCTAAAGCGGAAGGTGGTGCAAAATTTAGGCGCAGCAAGATCGCAATCACAATGGGCGTCAGTAATAGCGCCGCCCCATCATTGGCAAAAAACGCAGAAATAAACGCACCCAATATAACAATCATCGGAAACAGCAGTCGCCCTTGCCCATTGCCAAGGCGTGCCACATGCAGCGCTGCCCAACCAAAAAATCCTGCTCTATCCAAGATAAGCGAGATGATGATCAGCGCCACAAAAGTAAAGGTCGCATCCCAAACAATATCCCACACGATACCGACATCTGATAGCTGCACGACGCCAAGCGCTAACGCGACCAAGGCGCCGCCCATCGCACTCCAACCGATACCCAACCCTTTCGGTTGCCATATTACCAGCACCAGAGTGACAACAAAAATAGCGAACGCAAGCATGGCACAGCCTTACTTAAATAATAATGTTAATGTGATTGTATTGGGGTAACAGTCTTAGCGTATCCGTATCAAAGCGACTTTTGATTGACGCGGTTCGATACTTCTTCAGCGCTCTCGACGCGTTCTGAATAGCGATCGGTAAGATACGCTGAGCGTCCGCGGGTAAGCCAAGTAAATTTCACCAACTCTTCGCAGACATCGACAAGACGCAGATATAACGGCGACATATCCATGCGATTGTTATCGTTAAATTCTAAAAAGGCTTTGGGTATAGAGGACTGATTAGGGATAGTGATCATCCGCATCCAACGTCCAAGAATACGCATCTGATTGACCGTATTAAAGCTTTGACTGCCGCCACTGACTTGCATTAGTGCTAAGGTTTTACCCTGTGTTGGACGCACGCCACCCAAAGACAGCGGAATCCAATCGATTTGCGCTTTCATGATACTGGTGATACTGCCATGACGCTCTGGACTCACCCAAAGCATCCCTTCTGACCACTGCGCCAACTCTCGTAGCTCTTGCACTTTTGGATGATCTGAATCTACATCGTCAGGCAGTGGCAAGCCTGATGGGTCAAACATCCGCACCTCACAACCATACCAGCGTAACAGTCGGCTCGACTCTTCCGCGGCCAATCTAGAGAATGAGCGCGCGCGGACAGAGCCGTACAACACCAATATTTTGGGCGCATGACGTGGGTCATTAGGCGCGATCAACGACTCAATGTCGATTGGTTGAATATTGTCGACATCGATATTGGGTAAATCGTCAAAGCTAGAATTTGCTGAAGCAGTAGACTCCGTTATTGATGCTGGTTCGGCCTTAGTGTTTGCCATGATAAATGACCTCTCCATCTTCTTTTGTGAAGCTACTGACAGGGTTTGCTAGCAGTTCAAACACGCGCTCTGAAGGACGACATAAGGCCGCACCTTTATCAGTCACCACGATCGGACGATTGATCAAAATAGGATGCGCGATCATGGCATCGATGATGTGATCATCAGAGAGCTCAGGGTTGTCTAGGCCAAGCTCATCATTAACCACCTCTTTACTTCTTAGCAACTCTCTTGGAGAGATTTGCATTTGGGCTAATAACTCAACTAAGCGTGCTCGTGTTGGTGGGTTTTTTAGATATTCCACCACTTCTGGCGTCTCTCCTGATGCTTTCATAATGGCAAGTGTGTTGCGAGAGGTTCCACAATTAGGGTTATGCAAAATTAAAGGTTTCATCGTCATCTTACCTATTTTATCAGTATGTTTATTGAATCGATTATTGGTTTAATGATTATCTTGCTCAGCAGACTCATTTACCCTGCATCCACTTAAACTGTCGATGAGTGAGGCACACAATTCTGGATGGCCTGCACAGCAGTCTTGTAATAAAAATTGAATGACGCTATCCATATGTGAGAGCGACGCCCGATAGATAATTTGCCGACTCTGTCGCTGTGAGACCACCCACCCTGCTCTTGACAGCACTGCTAGATGCGCCGACATGGTATTGTGCGGCACAGAGAGCTGACGGGCTACCTCACCCGCAGGGAGTCCTTCAGGCTCGTGGCTGACCAGCAACCTAAAAGCCTTTAGACGAGTGTCTTGAGAAAGTGCTGCAAAGCTTGCAGTAGCATTAGTTATTTCCATATGTCCAATAATATAGACATATGGAAATAATTCAATGATTTTTGGATGAAATTTTTTCTTTTGGAAGTATCAAAGAACACTCACTATCGTTCAATGAGCCAAACTACTTCTAGCACTAGTGGCTATTATCCTTGGGAGTAATACTGGATAAATTGATTGTATTTGTATTTATAGTTACAGCTTATGGGTTATAACAAGCGCGGTATTACCTAACGCTATAACTTACCGCTGATTTGATAGGTTGTATACTCGACCGACATGAATCAAGCTGATCAGCTTGATCAGTGGCTTTATAAGTAGCTGTGCACTACCAAGAATAAACAGCCACGTCCCATCTGTGGTGAGCGACTCTTTTAAAAAGAAAGACCTACCAATCAAAAACTAAATAGCGATAAGTAAATCATTGACTGCGCCCAACGCATCGTAACGTCGCTGTATCACAATATGATCTTGTCCAACCCCTAAATCTAGCTTTTTACTATCACTCAAAATGCATCCCTTATATATCTATATTTATTAGGCAAACAGATATATCAGGCTGCAAATGCCGCTGTCAACAGAAGGCGCTGTAAGGCGTACGAAAATAAAGAGATTAATACCTGCTATGGCTTATTTATCCAATAATTTTAAGACTAATTTTTACTTATATTACATATTACTGAAAATAGTGGCAAAAAGGATTTTCGATTGATGATCGTGCTATCGTGGGTGGCTCATCTGCAATATACCAAAATATGATGACATTAAGCAAAAACACCTAAACACAAAAAAACCCCAAGTAAACTAATACTTGAGGCGAAACTTGCTTAAACTTTACAGTCTAAATTCGTTTTAAATATGGCGCAGCGGACGGGACTCGAACCCGCGACCCCCGGCGTGACAGGCCGGTATTCTAACCAACTGAACTACCGCTGCTTAGGTCGTCTTAGCTTCTTGCTCTTATTTAAAGAGCCCACTTGCTAAAAAGTGGTGGGTGATGACGGATTCGAACCGCCGACATTCTGCGTGTAAGGCAGACGCTCTACCAACTGAGCTAATCACCCTGAGAACCGTTAAAAAATTGCACTGCAATTTTAGGTTCGCAAGAGAAAATTCCTTAAAGGGAATTTTCTGAAGCTTTTAAAGCAATCAAGCTTTTCAACTTCTAAAGCTATCATCAGCTGTCACACTCAATGTTAACTTAATCAGCTGGGCTTATCTAAGTAAGTCCTCTTGCTGTGGGTGTGTATTATATAGATTTACACTTGGCTGTCAAACGCTATTTTTCAATTTTTTAAATATTTTTCAATTTTATATCGAAATTTTTAGCAAGCATATGTTTTTATTGATTTTATATTTTCATAAAAAATCATTTTTTTTAGACTCGATACTTACTTATTGGTTAATGCTTGCTCAATGTCTTTTTTGATGGCATCTGGCTTGGTCGTTGGCGCATAACGATCGATGACCTGCCCTTTGCTATCGATTAAAAACTTGGTGAAATTCCATTTGATGCCATCTGTCAGTAGGCCACCTTTTTGGTCTTTAAGCCAGTCATAGATAGGATGAGCGTCTGCGCCATTGACATCAATTTTCGCCATCATAGGAAAGCTGACACCATAGTTTTTTTGACAAAACGCGCCGATCTCGTCATTGCTACCGGGATCTTGGCTGCCAAATTGATTACAAGGAAAGCCGATAACGACTAGCCCTTGATCTTTGTATTGTTGATATAACGATTCTAACCCTTCGAACTGCGGAGTGAATCCACATTTGCTTGCCGTATTAACGATTAGCAATACTTTATCTTTATACTCGGAAAACGCTTGCGAGCTGCCATCGATACGCTCAGCGGTAAAGTCATAAATAGTACTCATCATCTATCCTTAAATTGAGAATTTTATTATTTTGATTATTTGTTTCAATAACGCCGTTTTCTTTATCACATGAATATTAGAAACCCTTGAAAAGGAAGCACTCTGTACTTCCCCTCTCACACTTCTAAAATCAGATAAAGGACTTACTTCTCAGATTTATCCAAATCAATAGATACTGAGTTGATACAATAGCGCATACCTGTCGTCTCACGTGGACCATCAGGGAACACGTGCCCTAAATGTGCACCGCAGTTGCTACAGGTGACTTCGGTACGAATCATACCCAATGAGTTGTCAACATGCTCGTCTATCGCGCTGTTATCAATCCCTTGATCGAAACTTGGCCAACCACAACCCGCATCAAACTTGTTGCTTGAATCAAACAAACTGGCACCGCAGCCTTTGCAGCGATAAACACCATCATCAGTTGCATCGTTATAAACGCCTGTAAATGGACGCTCTGTGCCCTTTTCACGCATCACATGATACTCGTCAGCGCTCAAACGCTCTTTCCAGTCAGCTTCGGTCAATTGGCTGATTTCTTCTTTACTCAATTGATTGTCTTGCATAATGTACCCTTATTCGATTATTTATTATTGATAACTATTTTATCGCCATATTATTATAAAAACGATGGGTTATATGTGAAGGTTCACAACTCACTATTCAAGGCATATTTAAAAAGAGTACTGCCAATGCTAGGTGATTTACAGTGCTTTGGGCAGCACCCTTCTAATAAAATACAGTCAATAATATTCGCTTATCTATAGATGTGAGCAAGATATGAGCATCCAGCAAAGAGGAAAAGACACAATATTGCAAGTTATTCTTGCATTTTATAAAAAGCGTTTCTATCTCTTGCAATATTTTTTGTAATGCAATAATATCTTGCATTGGTAAGTTATGAAAAAATATTCAATTTTGTATCATCTATACACGTTCACTGATTGATAAAGGCTCAAATAACAATGTCCGATAGCAATAGTAAAAGCACGCAAGCAGAGCGGCTAGTACAGCTACGCCGAGACAAAGGATTTACCGCAGAGCAGCTAGCACAGGCAATGACAGCCGCTGGTGCAAAGGTCAGTCGCGGCGCTATCTCCAACTGGGAGCGCGGCACTAATGGTATTGTCTCATCTAAGCTACCGACACTGGCTCGTATTTTAGGCTGTAGCGAAGGCTATCTCTTGCGCGGTGATCTTCAAAGTGAAGATACTAGTATGCTTTTATCCGAAGACAACTATTTATCTCAAAGTATGGATTTAGAGACAGCTCACGCTTCAGCTAGCCCATCAGACAATGGGGCAGCTAAGACTCAGCTTGAGACTTTTCCCGACACCGATAAACATTCACAAACCTACCCGACAAAGGGTCACGCTATGAACACCATAAAAAAATCCGATAAATTACAAAACGTCTGCTACGACATTCGCGGCCCCCTACTCCAAACTGCCAATAAAATGGAAGCAGAGGGTAAGCGCATACTGAAGCTAAATGTAGGCAATCCAGCGCCGTTTGGTCTAGAAGCGCCTCATGAAATCTTGCGTGACGTGGCGATGAATTTATCTGAGGCAACGGGTTATTCGGACTCACAAGGGATTTTTTCGGCGCGCAAAGCCATTTTGCAATATTACCAGTCTAAAGGCCTCTTATCAGCAGTTGATGTGCGTGACGTCTATCTGGGTAATGGTGTGTCTGAGTTGATTGTCATGACCATGCAAGCGCTAATGAACGATGGCGATGAAGTCCTGATTCCGATGCCAGATTACCCACTTTGGACAGCAGCGGCTAACCTCGCTGGCGGCACCGCTGTGCATTATCGCTGTAATGAAGCAGACAACTGGCATCCTGATGTTGAGGATATTAAATCTAAAATCACTAGCAAAACAAAGGGCATCGTGGTTATCAACCCCAATAACCCGACAGGCTCCCTTTATAGCGATGAGTTATTAAAACAAATTATCGAAGTTGCTAAAGAGCACAACTTAATCATCATGGCGGACGAGATTTACGATCGTATTCTCTATGATGATAATGTACATACACCGATGAGCACCTTGACCGATGAAGTACTGGTACTCTCATACAATGGCTTGTCAAAGTCACACCGTATTGCCGGATTTCGCTCAGGCTGGATGATGGTGTCTGGACGCAAACAACACGCGACTGACTTTATTGAAGGCTTGGATATGCTGGCATCCATGCGCCTTTGCTCGAATGTTCAAGGACAGTATGCCATCCAAACAGCGATGGGCGGTCATCAGAGTATGCAAGACTTGACCTCCGAAACAGGTCGCCTATATAAACAGCGCGAAATGGCGGTTTCACGTCTCAATGCGATTAAAGGCATTTCTTGTACCATGCCGCAAGGTGCGTTTTACTGTTTTCCAAAAATGGATCCAGAGGTTTACCCTATCACGGATGATATGGACTTTATGATGGACTTACTCGTCGAAGAAAACGTGTTGATGGTGCAAGGCACAGGCTTCAACTGGGACAAACCCGATCATTTTCGTTTGGTCTTTTTGCCTAACTTGCTTGATTTAGAAAATGCGATGGATAGATTGGACCGATTTTTTGCAAAAAAACGCCAGCAGTTTGGCACTGAGTAAATATTCATATGACATTAAAAAACGCTTATCGGCGTCATGCTGATAAGCGTTTTTTATGGCTCTAGAATAAGCTTTAGTGCAGAGCTCTAGCGCCTTAAGATTAAAAAATATTGCTCAATACAATATAGCTGATTGCTGATAGACCAGCAGCAACTGGCAAGGTGATGACCCATGCCAAACCGATTGGTTTCATGAGCGCCCAATTGGTATCTTTATTGACCATACCAATACCCAATACAGCCCCAACCAAGGTATGCGTGCTTGATACAGGAAGACCCATCGTTGATGCGCCCATAACGACAGCAGCAGCGGCCAGCTCAGCTGAGAATCCAGAAGCTGGATGCATCTTCGCTAGATTGGTACCGACAGTTTGAATGACTTCTTTACCGATAAACCAAAGACCAACAATCAGTGCCACACCAAAAGTCAGCATAACAGCAGGTGGTACAGCCGCTTCGGTCGAGATGCTATTGGTACGAATGACATCCATAATCGCAGCAAAAGGACCAACCGCGTTGGCAATATCGTTTGAGCCGTGACTAAAAGCAAATGCTGACGCGGTAAAGACCTGCATCCAGCTAAACATAATAAAGGTGGCTTTGGTCAGATCTTCTTTGTGCTTGCCGCGGATACTTTTGGTATAAATATAAGTTGCAAGCCAAACGAGGGCTGCTATCATCCCCATGATTAAAAAGCCTTGCAGCGTCGTCATACCGTTATTGACGTTTTTCAAACCTTTAAAGATAACCAAGGAGGCCATCACTGCACCGCCCGCAGCCGCAATAATAGGCACCCATTGCTTCAATGCTTTTAAGGTATCGAGGTTGCTGCGCTCGTTTTCAAGCTTATAAAGTTCTTTGTAATAATCCGTCTCTAAATCTTCAACCAAGCAATCATCATCTTTATAGATTTCTTGATCTCGTAGCATCGCTGACGTGTAAGCCAATTGCTCTGACTCTGTCAAGCCATCCAAAAACTCTTTATGGTTTTGCTTTAATACTTTTTTATTGGCTTTTAGCTCACCAATATGCGCTTCTGTTCTATCATTATATTCAATGATATTTTTCTTGATTTGGCCATATAGTAGATAAGACAAAACGCCGCCTAGTAACGGTGATAGAACCCAAGAGATAGCGATAGTGCCAATCTTGCTCCAACTTACCGTTGATAACGCCATTTCAGTACCACCTAACGTGATACCCAATACGATGGAGCTACCCACCACTCCGCCAATAATTGCATGGGTGGTCGACACTGGCAGACCTTTTTTGGTAGCAAATAACAACCAAAACGCAGCAGCAAACAACGCTGAGAGCATGACATAAATAAACTGGTTGGGCTCGACTGAGAGGCCGTCTAAATCGACAATACCGCTTCGGATGGTATCGGTTACTTCACCACCTGCCAGTACGGCGCCCGACACCTCAAATATCGCTGCGATACCCAATGCTTGCGGGATAGTCAGCGTTCCTGCACCCACTGAAGTACCAAAAGAGTTGGCGACATCGTTACCACCGATATTGAATGCCATAAAGACACCAAACGCGGTCGCTATAATAAACAGCGTCGTTTGCTGACGCATGGTGTAATCTAAACCCCACCACAAAAAGTAGATGGTCATCGCAATCAATAAAATGGCAAAAAATAGATTTACTTTCGTAGAGCCGACTGATTGGGTTGGCCCTGTAGAACTGTTGCTAATACCCATACGTTAATACGTCCTGCGTAAGCTGATTGAAATTATATGCGATTAGTAACATTGCGCAGCCATACATGTGAGTTTTAAAACCACACACTAAAGTAGCATGATGATAAATACGCAACGTGCTTTTTAAACAATGAATGCTAAACAATAATATTTAGCGGATTTTGCTGCCGTACCTTAGAATCATTCATCTATGCTTGATTCAAGGCGTTGATAGGCTTCTCTGTAAAAACACATCACATATCAAAAAGCCGCAAAGTATATTGCCCAATCATTTGATTACAGCATCTTGCGGCTTATCTTTCTGGTGATGTTACGGTCTTTATCAGTACATTTTTTATCAATACAGTGTTTATCAATACTTAGATACGGCGATAATGTCTTTTAAATATCTGTACTCATCATAAAATATGCATCTGTCAGCGCATTTTATGACAGGGTAAAGACAATTGCGGCCCTATTATATTAAATATAATCACATAATGCATAATGATATTGCAAGATTTGTAACTGTGAGCGTGTCCACAGAACTCATCCTTTATCAATGACAGATTAAATTTCGTATGTTTCCCTAAGCAAAATTGGGGAAAAATGGTTTTTCAAAAGTATAAATAACTGGCAAATCTTAGTTATTTTGTGATAGCTAATTGCCATCAGATGCTTCCGATAACTGCTGTATGGCATGATCTAAGACGTCTAAACGCGCTTGTCGCTTTTCATTGGTCGCGATAATACACCACGGCGCTGTTTTTGTATTGGTGCGTGCCAGCATATCTGCTGCAGATTGCACGTAATCTGACCATTTATCACGATTGCGCCAATCATCATCAGTGAGTTTGAATTGCTTGTGCGGTGTATCTTGACGGGCTTCGAAGCGTTTTAGCTGCTCTTTTTTATCAATAGCTAACCAGTATTTAATGACCAACGTTCCAGCTGTTGTTAAGTCGGATTCGAAACGATTGATTTCATCATACGCGCGTTGCCACTCCTCATCGGTGGCAAACCCCTCAACACGCTCAACCAATACTCTGCCATACCAAGTCCGATCAAAGATGGCAATACGGCTAACACGGTTGGTTTGTTCATTGGGCAGTTTGGTCCAAAAGCGCCATAAATAAGGGTGCTGAGTCTCGTATAACATCGGTGCGCCGATATTGTAAATTTGATATTCACGTGGATCGAGTGCGGCAACTAGCCTTTTGATTGCGCCTCCTTTCCCAGCCGCATCCATGCCCTCAAAGGCAAAGACAACATGACGACCTTGACGCGCCCGTAGTAATTCAGCGAGACGTGTTTGCTTCTTTGCCAAAGCATCATTATATTCAGACTTACTGATCTTTGAATCATCAATATTGGTCAAGCTTTTCGGTATCTTTACCGGTTCAAACGGCGCCTGTTCAACTTTTGGTTTGGATTTTTTTGTCTTGGACGGTGGTTTTTTTTCTGTAGATTCAGTTGTACTGGCACGACTACTAACGAGCGCCATTTGCATCGCATGTAAGACTTCATGACAAAAATCGTCAGCCGCTGCCGATTTATCATCACCATCAATGATGATCCAGTCATCTTGTTGCCGTAAGAGAGTGGCTGCAACCTCGTTAAATTTTTCGATCACTGTTTTGCTGTTCCAGTCAATTTGATACAAAAACTGCGGATCAGCCTCACTATCCTGTAGACGGCTATGCAGTGTTTCCATATCCACATGGAACCAGCATTTCAGTAGCCTAGTATGATTGGCTATAAGATCCTGCTCAAATGCTTTGAGCTCAGCTAACTGCTGCTGTAAATAGGCTTGCCATTTCGCAATAGGAAGCGCATTTTTATCGATATGTTTTTGATTTTTTGACTGCTTCTTTTTATCTTCGTTATTTGATGTTGCTATGCGCATGACGTTGTATAACAAGTCAGCATACCAATTACCAAAATAAACCATCACATCGCCATGGCGCGGCATCGCGCCGGTATGAACTTGCCAAATAGGCTGATAGCTTAGCGGCGCATGGCCGACGGTTGCCTCAACTTTAAGCAATCTTGGATCGACCCATTGCCTCAATTGCTTAACAGCGGTACCCTTGCCTGCCTGCTCCATCCCATTAACGAGTACCAGCAGCCCCGTTGGTTTATTGAGCGTTGGCGGTGTCTGTTGCCGGGTGGCTCTTAGCGCATACTGCGCCGTAACCAAGGCGAGCCTAAGGGCATCCTTGTCCATAGAAAACTGACTCAAAGGATTGGGCGTTAGGCGCTCCTCGACGACTTGCTCACTAAACTGCGAACTGACCGCTTGTGGTGCCTCTGGTTCAGTAGTATCATTTTTTTGGGACATGATTGGACTCACTTTTATTGTTATTGAATGATATTGTTATTACACTGCTTTGCCATTGAATGATATTAGATACTCTCGCTTGGCAGACTCTTTTTGACACTGCGTTTTATGCTAGAGTAATTTCATCAAGCTATTTCATCATAGCATTGCGCCAATCGAGTAAATAATATTGCTATGTAACAGTTTGGCATTTGTATTCTCATTTATTTTCTTTTATGGTGAACACAATTTTTAATACTTGCTAAAATAGCTATTCAAAAGCCTATGCGGTTAAACAACCACAATAACGCTGCCTCAAATTTTCAATATTATCTATTTTTATTATAGGATTTACTGCCATGACCGCTCTAGCCGACTTGCAACAGCATTTGACACGTTTTTGGGCTCTGCCTCACCATGAAAATGACGTATTGAGAGCCAAGCTCAATGAAGTACAAACATGGCAACAAGTACGTATCCGTCACACCCATCGTGCACTGTTTGAACAACCCAAAAACCAGCTAATGGCAGATTATTTTTTAACGAAGCTATATGGTGGTGATGAGTTCGAGATACTAGCAAAACAACTGGCCCGTATCCTGCCAAAAGCCAAAAAACTAGAACGTCTTGCCAAAGAGTCTGCATTAGAGGCTGGCAGCATGGGTATTCAAGCAGCAATTTTGGCCATTGAGCTGGATCTACATTTGGCTGAGTGGCTACTCGATCAAAACTTACCAGTGAACGCAGACAATATGCTAGCTGCCTACCGTGCGGTTGATGAGGAAGCTGAACGCCGAGTACAGATTGCCAACCTAAAAGACGTTTGTTACCGCACTGACAAACACTTAAATACCTTTATGCTCAAAAAGGCCTTTGCATTGGCAAAAAGTGCTGCTTATCGCAGCAATTACCAGCCACTTTATGATTTCATCGACGCAGGCTTCAAAGCTATGAAACCTTTAAGTAGTGTAAGCAGTTTTATTGAACCGTTTTGTGAACGTGAACTGCTAATTGTTGATGAAGTACATAATGGCGGTAAGCCAGTAGGGTTTGGTGTATCATAGAATCAATACGCTAAATAGCCAATTAATTCTTGGCATATCTCAGGCTGTACATAGCCTAATAAAAACAAATCTTAGGATAATGTGATGACCGACACATCAAGTAATAACAACGCTCATTTGCAGAACAAATTGGTAAAAGACAGTATCGATCACAACCAAGATATCAGCGCGCAAATATTACGCGCGCAGACAGCTGCATCTAATAAAGATAACAGCAATAATGACTTTACTAAAGTCCAAGACCTACCAACTGGAACGCCACAAGGCCAACAAACGACTATGCCAAATACCGAAAAACCAACCAGCACGGATACTTCAGTACGCACAGAAAGGCAAGCGCTTTTCAATCAGCGTGATGATATCAATAACCCACATACGCCTGAAACTGATGGCAATGAGCAAACTCACTTTGGCTATAAGACGGTCAACAAAGCCGAAAAACAAGCACGTGTGGCTGATGTATTCACCTCTGTCGCCAAAAAATACGACATCATGAATGATTTCATGTCATTTGGTATTCATCGTCTATGGAAGCGCTACGCCATTAGCCTATCAGGGGTTCGTGCCGGTCAGCATGTACTCGATATCGCGGGCGGTACAGGCGACTTAGCCAAAGTATTCAGCCGTGAAGTCGGTAGAAATGGCCATGTTGTATTATCTGATATCAATGCTGCCATGCTAGAAGTGGGCCGCGAGCGCTTAATCAATGCTGGCTGCAATAACGTTGATTTTATATTGGCGAACGCTGAAACTTTGGCACCATTTGATGACAACAGCTTTGATTTGGTCACCATCAGCTTTGGTTTACGTAATGTCACCGACAAAGATGCAGCGCTGCGTGCGATGTACCGTGTCCTAAAGCCGGGTGGTCGCTTATTGATTTTAGAATTCTCAAAGCCCGTATTTGAGCCATTATCTAAAGCATATGACTTGTATTCATTCACAGCGCTGCCAATGATGGGCAAACTGATTGCTAATGATTCTGAAAGCTATCAATACTTGGCGGAATCAATCCGTATGCACCCTGATCAGCAGACGCTCAAACAGATGATGCAACAAGCAGGATTTGAGAACTGTGATTATCATAACTTGACTGCTGGCATTGTCGCTGTACATCGTGGTTTTAAAGCGTAAAGTACAATTAGCAATACCATATTAAACCAAACATACTACGCGCTGACTCAAAGGCGCTCAATTAATGATGCGAGAGCCTTATGCTGACTGTTTTACTATTGGCTGGTGCCGAGAAGCTGATTAACATTGCTATTGCGAGTGACGAGATTACCAAGGCAGGGCTAGCGCCGCTTGCTGGTAAAGTACTGCGTCTCAACATGGGCATGCCTGACATTCATTTGGACGTGTTGTTCACTCATGAACGGTTGCGTTTTGAGCCAGTCACGACAGACAGTGTATTTGAGCTAAGTGGTCAGATGAATGAGCGCCAAAAAGCCAGTATGGAGCGTGCCCGTTTTGGTCATAGCCGTCCGGACTGTACCATCACAGTCGATAATCCAGCGCAGCTACTCAATCTGATGCGCGGCGCGGAGGGTAACTTACCAATCGCGGGCGATTACAAAGTACTGATGCAGCTCAAACAGCTGGTGGCTGGCTTTGATCCTGATTTGGCTGGGCAGCTTGAGCCATTAATCGGCAAACCAATGGCCAGCCAAATACATCTTCTTATCTCTCAGCTTAAAGGCAGCTGGCGTCATAGTGCCAAACGTGCATTTGATGATGTCAGCGATTGGGCCAATGATGTGGCAGGCAATAGCGCGCCTGACCCTATTGAGGTCGCTGAAGTAAACGATCTCAAACAGCAGATTCTAAAGTTGCGTGCTGATGTCGAACGTGAAGAGGCCAAACTTGCGGCTATCAAAGAAGAGCAAGCACGTTCCCACAATAACTCGTTTCACCAGTAGTTTGTTTTATTAGTAGCTTGTCTTATCAATGATGAGCACACGCTATTACTGATAGCATTGTCTATAATGACGCATAGCGCCTACCCTATTTTCGTTTTTGTCCAGAGTACCCAATCCCATGCTATTATCTCACCGCGCCCGTCTACTAGAGCTTTGGCGTATCGCCGCAACTTATCGCCTTGATACCCATTTATCTGTCGAAGAAGCGCCGCAACTGCAACCTTTAGCACGCTTAATTCGTACGCATCCAGCAGCATGGGGTAAAAAGCATCAGCCAAATGGAATCAAGTACGCGCTTGAAGAGATGGGTACACTGTTTCTCAAATTGGGTCAATTACTCTCAACGCGTCGCGACTTGGTACCGCCTGAGATTATCGCTCAGTTAGTACAGCTACAGGATAAAGTTAAACCTTTCGACGCTGATATTGCTGTCGCTCAAATTGAGCATCCAAAACATGGCCTCGGTCAGTCCATCGATACATTGTTTGCACGATTTGATATTAAACCACTAGCGGCAGCCTCTATCGCCCAAGTCCATACTGCAGCTCTGCATGATGGGCGTGAAGTGGTGGTTAAAGTCGTGCGTCCTGATATTCGCACGGTGATTGTCTCTGATTTTGAATTATTGCGAGAACTGGCAAGTTGGGCATCGGCGCGTATCGAAGCGGCGCGTGCTGTTCATATCATCGATATTGTTGAAGACTATCGACAAGTAATGCTCAATGAGCTGGATTTGACCCTTGAGGCGGACAACACTACCCAGATGCGCAATAACTTCTTGGGTTCAGCATTGATGTATGTGCCTGAAGTATATGATGCTGCCAAAAACGTGATGGTCATGGAGCGTATCCAAGGCGTTCCCATCTCACAAGTTGAGGTGTTTGATCAGTTGGGTTATGACCGTGCCGCGCTTGCAGAGAAAGGCTTGACGATATTTTTCACCCAAGTCTTTCGGGATAACTTTTTTCATGCTGATATGCATCCGGGCAATGTGTTTGTTGAGACGCCACCTGTCAAAACATTACATGCAGATATGGCAGCGGTTGATTTGGGTCATCAGCCACGCTATATCGGGCTTGATTGTGCCATCATGGGTACCCTGTCAAAAGATGATCAGCTTATCGTGGCACGTATGTTACTTGCAGTCATGAATAACAACTTCACCGCGGTCGTCGACATCGTTAGCCGTGCAGGTTGGATACCACCAAATGCTGATAAACATGCGCTGATGCGTGATATGAAGCGTACCGTAGGCCCCATGCTACAAAAATCAATCAACGATATCGATTTTGCTGGTGTGCTGATGCAGATTTTAGACATTGCTCGTCGCCATCATATGAGTATCCCGCCGCAGCTGATGCTATTACTCAAAACCTTGGTACATGTAGAAGGGCTCGGTCGTGACCTCTATCCTGATCTTGATATCTGGTCACTTGCCAAACCAATCTTGAGTAGCTGGATTAAAGAACAGTTAGACCCGATGCGTAACTTACAACAGTTGCGCCAACAGTTACCTGAGCTACTCTTGTCTACTACCGACATTCCAAAGCTACTGGATCAAGGGCTACAAAGCCTTGCCTCACAAGGCTCACGGCAAGACAGCCAACTGCGTGAAATACAACAAATACGCGCCGATATGCTCAACGACCGTCGCCGCGACTGGTTGGCATTGGCAGGATTCGGAATCAATATTGGCATTGCGACTCAAGTAGGCTGGTTTGCACCTTTCTTTTATTTGTTAGCTATTGTGGTGGTCATTTGGCGTATCCTAGCTTAATTACCATAGGACAAATTCCTGTCAATGACACATATTAAATAGATATTGAATATGCTTTAATGCTAAATAGTCGCATTATCTATAGGATTCATCATGTCATCACTACCATTGTCACAGACTCATAATACTATCAAGCCAGATCATAGCTTGGCTATTACAGCCTTACAGGAACGTTTTGGCAAACAACTGAGTGTGAATTCGACAGTGCGTGAGCAGCATGGCCATACAATGACGTGGTTCACCAATCAGCCACCAGATGCAGTATTAACGGTACAGGACAAACAGGAAGTAGCAGCGGCGGTCGAGATTTGTAATCAGTATGAGATGCCAGTGATTGCTTTTGGTATCGGTTCATCTTTGGAAGGCCAGCTCAATGCACCTTATGGTGGGTTATGCATCGACATGCACGCAATGAATGCCATTTTGCAGGTTCATAATGAAGATTTGACCGTTACCGTTCAGCCTGGCGTGACGCGTGAGCAACTGAACCATTATCTGCGCGATGCAGGGCTGTTTTTTCCGATAGATCCCGGCGCCAATGCCAGTATCGGTGGTATGGTCGCCACTCGTGCGTCGGGCACCAATGCGGTACGCTACGGTACCATGAAAGATGTGGTACTCGCGCTCGAGGTTGTCACTGCGAGCGGAGATATCGTACGTACAGGCACGCGGGCCAAAAAATCTGCCGCAGGGTATGATTTAACACGGCTGAAATCAAAACATACATAGAGTCAAAGCAATAATCAAAAAAAATGCGCCTGCTTTTAATTAGAAGCAGGCGCATTTTTAATGCTCATTGTCATAACATTTGATCAATTGCCATCTGTGTTAGCACCCGTCCACGAGCAGTACGCAATACATACCCTTGTTGAATAAGGTAAGGCTCAATCACGTCCTCAAGCGTACCTCTATCCTCAGCCATTGCCGCTGCCACGGCTTCCACCCCAGCAGGACCACCATCAAAACGCTCGTGTAATATCTCTATATAGCGTCTGTCTAGATGATCGAGTCCTCGTCTGTCCACTGCCAACATGTCTAACGCACTGCCTGCAATGGCACCATTGATACTACCATCGCCTTTTACCTCAGCATAATCACGCACACGGCGTAACAGGCGGTTAGCAATCCTTGGTGTACCGCGTGCACGGCGGGCAATCTCTATAGCGCCATCCTCACTCATTGGTACACGCATCAGGCGTGCTGCTCGGCTCACAATTGTTGTGAGATCCGCAATATTATAGAACTCTAAACGCTGGACAATACCAAAACGATCACGCAGCGGTGAGGTCAATAGCCCAGCTCTGGTAGTTGCTGCCACCAATGTAAACGGTGGCAGGTCAAGTTTAATAGAACG
>NZ_DDNS01000052.1:6651-40407 GCF_002341255.1 Psychrobacter sp. UBA2514 | reverse complement strand
TCAAGTTTAATAGAACGTGCGGCAGGCCCTTCACCAATCATAATATCCAGCTGAAAATCTTCCATCGCTGGATAGAGTATCTCTTCAATGACCGAGCTCAAACGGTGGATCTCATCAATAAATAATACGTCACCCGCCTCTAAATTGGTCAGCATAGCAGCTAGATCACCGGGACGCTCAAGCACAGGCCCTGAAGTAGAGCGCAGATTACCCCCCATCTCGCGCGCAATAATATTGGCAAGGGTCGTTTTACCCAGCCCTGGTGGACCAAATATCAGGGTATGATCTAAGGCTTCATCACGGCCTCTCGCCGCACCGATGAACACCTCCATTTGCTCACGTACCACTGGCTGACCAATATACTCAGCCAATAATGCTGGTCGAATATTGGCATCAGGTGCATCATTTGCGCCTTCTAGCGGATTAATTAAGCGATCTTGCATCATAGAATTTATCATTATATTAAAAAATTAGGTAACAAATAGCATAACCAAACGCTGCGCATAAGTCATGCAAAACATCATAAAGTAGAGGCCAAAACGAAAATAAGCGACAATCAATGTCGCTTATCTGTTAAATGCACTATTTTGTTATTATCGATAGATAACTTTGGAACGTGAGCTTAAAAACCAGATAGCTGCTGCAATGTGGCTTTTAACAACCCCTGAGTGTCTACAAAGGTGTCACCCTTACTTTTAGCCGCTTTGATGGCGAGCTGAGCTTCTTTTTCTTTGTAGCCCAAGCTAATCAGTGCCCCTTCTACTTCAGCAATGATACTGCCGTCGTGAGAAACAGCGGTTTGCTGAGGCATGAGCTCAAACGAACCGTTGTCCACTTCGATATTCTTTAGCTTATCTTTTAACTCAATCAATAGACGTTGAGCGGTTTTTTTACCGATACCCGGTATGCGCGTCAATGCCGCCTCTGACTCTTGCTCAACATGCATTTTTAGCTCAGCCGCTGACATTGCAGACAGCATTGCCAATGCCATTTTTGCCCCAACGCCATTGATCTTAATCAATTGGCGAAAGACATCGCGCTCTTTACGGTCAATAAAACCATAGAGCAGTTGCGCATCCTCACGTACATGAAAATGTGTCCAAATACTCGCCTGCTCGTTAAGGTGCAATTGACAAAATGACGGCAATGGCAGCTCGATATCATAACCCACACCAGCGGTTGTCATGATACAAGCCGTTGGCGCCATTAAGTATTGCACCTGTCCGGTAATCAATCCAATCATCACTCACCTCTGTTGGTTATTATAAAGTTAAGTCCGCTGCCATTCATTATGCAAGACCACCTTTCACTAGCATATTCTATTGATTATATACGCCTAGCCTTATTGGTAAAAATCGACCATGCCTTCAAGGCTAATTGGACGAATTTTATGCGCTTGACCAGCGGAACCAAACGCTTCAAAACGATTGGTGCAGATGTCTGACATCGCGACCATAGAGGCTTTGAAGTATTTACGTGGATCGAATTCGCTTGGATTATTTGCCAAGAACTCACGGATAGCACCTGTTGATGCTAGACGCAGATCAGTATCAATATTTACTTTACGCACACCATGCTTGATCGCTTCTACGATCTGCTCAACCGGTACACCATACGTTTCGCCAATATCACCGCCGTTTTCATTGATGACTTTTAGCCATTCTTGCGGCACTGATGAAGAGCCATGCATGACAAGATGGGTGTTAGGGATACGGGCATGAATCTCTTTTACACGCTCAATCGACAAAATATCGCCTGTCGGTGGACGCGTGAATTTGTAAGCACCGTGACTCGTACCGATAGCAATCGCTAGCGCGTCAACATTGGTGTCTTTTACAAATTGCTCAGCTTCATCAGCACTGGTCAAAAGCTGCTCGTGATCTAATACGCCTTCTGCGCCAGAGCCATCTTCTTCGCCTGCCATACCGGTCTCAAGGCTACCTAGGCAACCGATTTCGCCTTCTACAGAGACACCGCACGCATGTGCCATTTTGACCACTTCACGAGTGACGCTGGCATTGTAATCATAATCCATTGGCGTTTTGCCATCTTCACCAAGTGAGCCGTCCATCATAACTGATGAGAAACCAAGCTGAATCGAGCGCTGGCAGATAGCTGGCGACATGCCGTGATCTTGATGCATAACCACTGGAATATGTGGCCATTCTTCGATAGCAGCAATAATCAAATGACGCAAAAATGCCGACCCTGCATAGTTACGTGCGCCCGCACTGGCTTGAACAATAACAGGTGAATCACAAGCATCCGCAGCCATCATGATTGCACGCATTTGCTCTAAGTTATTGACGTTAAAGGCAGGAACACCGTAGTTGTGTTCAGCGGCATGATCTAGAAGTTGACGTAAGGATATTAGGGCCATAAGACGCTCTCTGATTGGATTTTGAATAGTATTTTAAATGCAGCTTTGTAACAATCATTCCGCTATCTGCTCGACCATACTGACTGTATATATATCAGTCAAAGTCTGACTCATTTGGGATATGATTATCACGCGGTGATTATAGCAAAAATTGTGCTGTCTTCGTAGCAGTTGCCTGACTATTTGTCAGTCTAATCAGTCTCTTTCTCTCATTGGTGTCTACAACAACTGAACCATTTTATCTATCATACTCATAGCCCAGGACGCAAAAAGCCTTGGCAATCACCAAGGCTTTTCTAGTATTTCGAGGCTTATAGAGCAATGACTATGATAATGGATGACTTATAATAGTATCCAAAAAGTCAGTCATTTAATTGCTTAGTTATGGCGTAGCTTAGTACTGTTGTTCTGCATCAACTGCAACATCGTTAGCACCGTCAGCAACAGCATTAGCGCCATCAGCAACTGCTTCAGCAGTATTTTCGACCGCTGTATTAGTACCTTCAGCGATAGCATCACCAGTGTTCTCCAGAGCGTCTGTTGCAGCTGCACCAGCAGTGTCTGCACTTTCAGCAACTTCAGCACCAGCGTTTTGAGCAGCAGCTTCAGCTTCAGCAGCAGCAGCGTCTACCTCGGCAGCAGCAGCATCAGCGTTTGCAGCAGCATCATCGCCAGCTGACTCAACAGCAGCTTCAGTGTTCTCTTCTGTTTGTTGGCTACATGCAGTAACTGCAAAAGTACCAGCAAGTATGCTAGCAAGTAACAAATGACGTTTTAACATAATAAACCTCTCGTAAATAATGCATGTCAAGATACATGGTCGCGCTATTTTATAGAGTGCGAATGAGACATGCAATAATAATTTTCAGTGTAGAAACAAATAATTACTGCTTAATAATCAATGACTATAAATTTTAGCTATACCGATATAAATAAGCCAAATGAAAGTCAAAATATTATTTTCACAGACTACCTTAGATGTTTACTGTTAGTTGTACGTCTAGTGTTACGAAAATACTGAGTAACGTTAATTAGTTAAGCGTTAATTTGCAACGCAGCAACTGCTGGAAGCACTTTACCTTCTACAAATTCTAAAAATGCACCGCCGCCCGTTGACATATAACTGACACCATCAGCGACTTGATATTTATCAATAGCCGCCAAGGTATCACCACCACCCGCAATTGAAAAACCGTCGCTGTCTCTGACAGCTGTTGCTAGTATTTGTGTCCCTTGACCAAAAGCATCAACTTCAAAAACACCGACTGGACCATTCCACAAGATGGTTTTTGCATGAATAATAGCATCGGCAAGTTCCTTCGCGCTTTCTGGCGCGATATCCAATATCATGTCGTTATCACCAATAGCATCAACAGACTTGATTGTCGCAACTGCCTTTTGCAATGAACCAGTAAAGTCAGCAAAATCGATGTCGTCTTTATCAGCAACAACCACATACTCAGGTAGTAGTATCTCAGTCTTGGTCATGATATCGCGCGCAGTATCGATTAAATCTGCTTCGTATAGCGACGCGCCCACACTATGCCCTTGCGCCGCTAAGAAAGTATTGGCAATACCGCCACCAACGATAATTTGTGTACAGACTTCAGCTAAGCTATGTAGCACTTCTAACTTGGTAGACACTTTTGAGCCGCCAACGATGGCAAGCATAGGCAGAGCTGGTGTTTCAAGCGCCAGGCTCAAGGCATCAAGCTCAGCTGCCAACAAAGGCCCTGCACAAACAGTTTTTTCTGCTTGACGCATCGCTTGCGTCACGCCTTCTGTTGATGCTTGCGCACGGTGCGCGGTACCAAAGGCATCCATAACAAAGACATCACATAAATCCGCGTACTTCTTCGCTAACGTCGCATCGTTTTTCTTTTCACCATCGTTAAAGCGCACATTCTCTAGCAATACGACTTCGCCAGGTTTTACAGCAGCGCCTTGAGTCAAGTAATCATTATTCAGGCGCACTGGTGACGCTAATTGCGAGCCCAATTTGTCTGTCAAATAATCAGCAACTGGTGCCAATGAATAAATAGACTCAGGATTGCCTTCTGTTGGGCGTCCCAGATGTGAACAAACAATAACAGCAGCACCCTTCTCTAGCGCCATCTCAATAGTAGGTAGACTTGCTTGTAAGCGAGCATCACTGGTAACTTTACCGTCTTTAATAGGGACATTTAAATCTTCTCGGATCAATACCACTTTATCGGTTAAGTTCAGCTCGCTCATACGCAAAAAATTCATTACCTGCTCCTATGCATCAATATATCTATTAATTTACGATTACTATCATGATTGATATGACTGATAATTTTTTAACTATCATCTATTATATATGCTCTAACAATGAGCCTTATTAGACTGCACACTTGCTATCTTTATATGTCTTTATCACTGAGTCTTTATACTAACTATCACACCAAGTTACTGGAACAGATAAGTGAGTAGAAATCAGTGGCGGTGTATTCTATCAGTTTTCTATGAGATGCTCACAAGCAAACTTTCACGATTTTTAAAAACATGAAAATATTGAGTGAGTAATTTTACTCCAGCATTGATAGGAAACGGTTGTAACTGCTAGCTTTGAACTCATTCAATAAACAGTAACATTTCGTGGTGGTACTCAGCAGTCAGGCTCTTTATGATAGAAGCGTTGACAATAACAATAACTTTTTAGGAGAACACAATGAGTATCGACTTAGACACTGCAAAGCAAAATCTATTAAAACTAAAAGATGAGTACGAGTCTCGCATTGACAAAATAGAAGATCATATCCAAAACCCACAAGATGATCTCAATGAGCACTGGGAAGATCAGGCTATATCCTATCGTCAAAATGATATGCGCAAAAATTTAATGAGCGAGGCACGTCAGAGCCTAATCTATGTCGAAAATGCCTTAAGTCGTATCGAAAATGGTACTTATGGCGAGTGCGAGGTGTGCGGTGAGCCAATCGAAGAGCAACGTTTAGAAGCGCTGCCCTACGCTACTTTGTGTATGGAACATGCTGAATAGCTAATAAATTTCACCTAGAACAAATTTTATACAGCAGGTGTTTTCCATTTAGAAAGTGCCTGCTGCCATTGATAGCAACGCTCGGCGATTTTTTCTACAGGCAAATCCATAATATCGCCTACTACCGCCATAAGCGCAATTGGTATGCCTGCCAGCTCTGAAATATTTTCTGCAGTTAATCCGCCTATCACACATATAGGTATGTCTTGTTGACAGCCTTCAATCAACTTCTGACGCGAGATAATATCAGCATTCGGTTTTGTGGTAGAATTAAATATGGCACCCATCGCAGCGTAGCTTGCACCATCATCCTTTGCCTCTTTGACTAATTCAATATTCCCATGGCAAGTTCGACCAATTATTTGAGTCGATTCAAGAGACTGCAAAGCATCACCAATTTTGCCATCTCCTTGCCCAAGGTGTACACCAATACCAAGCTTGGCTGCTATTGCAATATCATCATTCATAACGACTGGAACGTCATGTGCTTTGGCCAGCTTAACAATCTGTTTGGCTTCTTCATAAAGCGTTATATGACCATCTGGTAGACTAAGTGTTTGCTTGCGCCGAATCTGCAACAATGCGATTAGCCCTGTTGATAAGGCGGCATCTAACTTTTGATACAACAATTCAAATTCATCATCATTGGTCAGCAAATATAGCTTGGGTATCGCAGATGAGGTTGATGACTGGTTCATAAGGCAGATCCTTAATCTTAAACTCAACACAATAAAAAGGCTGTCATATGGTATAACAGCCTTTTTTACATATTTAAAACAGCGCGTCTATACGGTACGACGTGTCGCCAAGCTGTTTAGAATGTTTTTAGCATCGCCCCAACGTGTTGCTGAGCTGTTTGCCCCTAGGATGACGATAATTGCAGGGCGATTATTGACTCGCGTTTCCATCACAACACAGCGCCCAGCTTCGTTAATAAAACCTGTTTTTGAGATACCGATTGGGTAATCACCTGCACGAACCAAGCTACTAGTGTTGTTGGCTTTATAAGTGCGATTACCACTTGAGTAGTTTGAAACAAAGAAGTCATAGCTCTTGGTGGTAGAGAAGCGACGAATCACATCGTAGTTGCCAGCAGCACGAACCATTTTTACCAAATCATTCGATGAAGCAACGTTACGCTTATCAAGACCCGTTGGATCACCGAAAAACGCAGTAGTCATACCTAGATCTTGTGCTTTTCTGTTCATTGCACGGATAAAGGCATTGTAGCCGCCTGGATAGTTACGCGCCAAGCTCTTTGCGGCTGGGTTTTCAGACTTCATCAAAGCCATCAATAGCATCTCGGCACGGTTTAAACGATCGCCTGATTTTAGGCGTGAGCTGGCGCGCTTAGGCCCTACAAAGTCTTCTGGATCAAGCGTGATTTCTTCACGCATATCGAGACCGGCATCTAGCACAACCATGGCTGTCATTATTTTAGTAATACTGGCCATAGGACGCGCGATGTCAGCGTCTTTTTCGTAGATAGATTCGCCCGTTTCAGCATCAATCACCGCAACACTGCGCGAGTCTGTACTGATTGGGATCATATCACTGCTACCAAATGCGCCGCGATAAGTCGTATTGTATCGAGCGGTATTGTTACTGCTAGCAAAACTGCTGCTATTTGTGATATTGGTCGTACCATAGCCGTTGTCGACTTTTTTGATAGCAGCGCCATTAGACTTGTACATGATATTACGCGCTTCAGACAAGCTATCAGCACCGCCCCAACTCAAGCGTGCACTAGAAGCTGTCTCAGTGCTACCATTAATTGTAAGTGCGGCTTGTGCAACACTGCCCAAACTCAATGAAATCATAGCAGCGATCAATTGCTGTTTGGTTAATAGTAGTTGCTTCATTATGCCTCCTGCTGTCGTTATCACGCCAGTTACATACTGCCTGACGCCAAGAACGTACGTAGCGTTTATAGATGTGTTTGTAAGTACTCACATAGAGCTTTTGTATTTTTAGTGTATCATGGTTTACATTTAAGTTTAATCTATCAAACTGATTTAACGGTTTTTTTTAGCTTCATTCAAACTTTGATACAACCGATTTATATTTTAGAAACACTGATTAACAATACAGCAATATAACTTAACTTAGAATGTTATGATTCTTTGTATTTTATTATATTAAATGAAGATATTGATACCGCATATTAGCTGTATCCTATGTATTTAAAATAAAAAACTGTATTTATAATCAAAAAGCGGCTTATGTTAACGTTGTCTTTTCTGTTATTTAATCCTTGTAAAAACATTCATTCTGACAAACGATAAAGAGTATGGTTATGATTAAAGTGTTGGTGGTCGATGATCATGATTTAGTACGGATGGGTATTAGCCGTATGTTGTCAGACAGCCCTGATATCGAAGTAGTGGGGGAAGCAGATAGCGGTGATATGGCAATCAAACAGGCCAAGCAGTTACGTCCTGACGTGGTCTTGCTAGATGTCAACATGCCCAATATTGGTGGCCTTGAAGCGACCAAACGCTTGATTCAGCTCGATATGGGTATCAAGATTTTAGCTGTTAGTAGTATGTCTGCACAGCCCTACCCCTCAATGCTCATCAAAGCTGGTGTCAATGGTTATATCACAAAAGGTACGCCACTTGATGAGATGATACGCGCGGTCAAAAAAATCTATCAAGGTGGTCGCTATTTTAGCCAAGACGTTGCTGAGCAATTGGCGGACGTCTTATTGTCTGATAATGCCAGCTCGCCTTTTGATTTGTTAAGTGATAGAGAAAAACAAGTGGCTATGATGGTGGTCAATTGCCAAAGCCCGCAGCAGATTGCTGACCAATTATTTGTCAGCGTCAAAACCATCAATACGTATCGCTATCGTATTTATGAAAAAGTTGGCGTTGATAGTGATGTGAAATTAACGCATTTGGCCATTCGCCATGGTTTGATTCAACCATAAGTTGCTTAGTATCTCCTTTGTCATCACGGTCAATTTATGAAACCTGCCACCACCATCATTTCTGCCATCAGTCGCTATTTACACCACGATGATACACTTCCTTTGCCGCAGCTGCGCAGACTAGGCATTATTTACAGCAGTTATCGTTTTGTCGTCAGTATATTTTCTATGCTGATGGTATATATATCTGCACGCGCCGGTGATAGCGCCTCTCTCCCCAGTTTTTTACAGCAAACAGCCCTGAGCTTTTATGTGATGCTGAGCTTGATTTTGCTCGGGCTGTTTTACGTTGTCACAAAGCAGATGCGCCGACAGTTAGCGTTTGGGCTCGTATTAGACGTTATTATATTAAGCTTATTGCTGTATACAGCAGGTGAGCCGGACTTACAACTGACCATGCTCTATATGGTCGTTGTCGCCGCTAGCTTTATGCTATTGCATGGTTCACAAGCGCTAGTTATCACTTTGTTGGCTATTATTTTTGTTATCTATCAGCAGTTTTTTTATGCCATTGCCAATAGTATGAATTTGGCCAATTTGGGTGATGCTTTGCTGATGTCAGCAAGCTTCTTGGCAGTAGGGGGTTTGAGTTGGTCTATCTCACAGCGTTTGGTACAGCTTGAGAAAGTTGCACAAAGTCATGCCAAAGAGGTTGAACGACTCAATGTCATCAATCAAGAAGTCATTACACAAATGGTCAATGGTGTGATTGTCATCGATAAACAGAATATCGTCCTTGCAAATCTTGCGGCCCACCAACTGCTCAGTATCACACAAGATTCATCATTGCCTGCATCTAGCACTTTAACCGATATGAAAGAAATGAGAGGCGATACGCCTCATGCCATTCTATCTAACTTTAAACAACAACTTAGCAAACAGCATTCTCAGCTACTCCAAGCTTGCTTGTCAGTGGCAACAGGACAATCGCGTACGTTTACGTACGATGTGCCTGAGGTGGCAAACGCTTCGATATTTGGTAAGCTACGCGTACAAATCATCCCGCTAAAAGATGATAGCAAATTAATCCTATTGGAAGACTTACGCCGTGAGCAGGCCAGCGCCCAACAATTAAAACTGGCGTCGTTAGGACAACTCACTGCCAGTATTGCTCATGAAATTAGAAATCCTCTAGCCGCCATCTCACAAGCCAGCCAACTACTGATGGAAGACTTGACCGAAATTGAGGCAAATGCATCAAATGTCAACACGACGGGCAATCATGAGCTCTATGAAATGATATTTTCACAAACCAAACGCGTCAACCGTATTATTGAAGATATTTTAAAACTGTCTCGCCAGCAAGCGGCCTCTCAGCAAGCCATTGTTTTGGCTGAGTGGATGCCAGTATTTTTGGATAATTATTTTCAAGGGCACGACATTTTTCTGCATCTAAAAACCCAACCAACCATATCATTTGATCCTCACCAGTTAGAACAAATTTTGATTAATTTGATCAACAATGGCTTGCGTTATAGCAGCTATAGCCATCCTCACGCTTACGTAGAAATCGAGATTTACTGTGCAGACAGCGATGTTATAATTGACATATTGGATGATGGTGATGGTATTAAAACTGAGGATTTAAAACATTTGTTTAATCCATTTTTTACAACAGACAAAGCTGGCACGGGCTTGGGACTATATTTATCGCAAGCCTTTTGTGAAGCCAATCAGGCACGTTTGCTCTATATTCCTGAACATGAAAAAACGTGTTTTCGTTTTATTTCGCCTGCTATTGACTCTGAAAATATCTTGCAAGCCGTGGAAGAAAATCTTTATTAATCCCAGTCATAAATCAAAATACTACTTAATCACAAATGTTTGAACATTACATATTGGTAGCTAATAGCCACCGTACATGATTGATTTACAATTTTTTTTGTAAAAGAAGTTTACCCCTATTTAGACCTAGCTATTAATACTTTGCAGCCATTGAATTTGACGAGATAATGTATGACAACAAGCGCGCTAGTCGTTGATGACGAAGTGGATCTATGCCGATTGATGCAAATCACTTTGACTAAAATGGGCATCAAAAGTGATGTGGCCTATACTTTGGCGCAAGCAAGATCATACTGGCAAGACAATACTTATGATTTTTGCCTCACTGACTTGAAACTACCTGACGGCTCAGGGTTGGAGCTGGTCAAAGAAATCAGCAACAGCTCGAATACACCGATAGCCGTCATCACTGCTCATGGAAGTATGGATCTGGCCATTGAAGCACTGAAGCTTGGTGCTTTTGACTTTGTCAATAAACCACTTGAGCTACCAAGATTACGTCAATTGGTAGAAAACGCTCTAAAGGTTATTCATCAGGATAATGGGGCACAAGCCACGCCTGAATCCTCACCTGAGCAAAAGATGCTGGACGCTAGGCTAATCGGTGATTCTGCGGTCATGCACCCTCTTAAAAACACCATATTAAAATTGGCACGCTCACAAGCGCCTGTTTTTTTATTTGGTGCGTCTGGTACAGGTAAAGAGGTCGTCGCTAGACTGATTCATGATTTAAGTCCGCGACGAGATGGCAGCTTTGTACCAGTGAACTGCGGTGCAATACCTTCTGAGCTGATGGAGTCAGAGTTTTTTGGTCATAAAAAAGGCAGTTTTACAGGGGCTGTGGCTGACAAGCAGGGATTGTTTCAGCAAGCCAATGGCGGTACTTTATTTTTAGATGAGGTGGCAGACTTACCATTAGCGATGCAGGTGAAGCTGTTGCGTGCTATTCAAGAAAAGACCGTGAGGGCCATTGGTGACACCAAAGAAGTACCAGTAGACATCCGCATTTTATCCGCTACTCATAAAGATTTGAGCCGCTTGGTACAGGATGGCGCATTTCGACAAGATTTGTATTATCGTATCAATGTGATTGAGCTTAAGCTACCGACATTGAATGATCGACGTGATGACATCCCTGTATTAGCAGAGCATTTTTTAGCCATGATTTCTGCTGAGTGGCAGCTAGAAATACCCCCATCTCTCACGCGTGAAGCCAGCGAACGTTTGCAGCGTCATGACTTTGCCGGTAACGTTCGTGAACTACGTAATTTACTTGAGCGTGCGGTGACGTTGGCGGAAACTTCGGACATTGATATCAGTCATTTAGGCCTACCTGATGTTAGTCACGACCTTAAAGATACGCAAGCTCACAGCAATGCGCAACAATCTAACCATTACGCAAATGAGCAAAACCAATCTCAACCAACTACCCAAACAATGTCTAAAGCAATAGAAAACCGTGAACAGACTCTTCAATCTGACAGTGAGATAACGGCTGTAAAGCACAAGCAAGAAACAACCAACTTGCACCCTTATCGTACTAATACCCAACACTACCCTTCAATGATACAGCGCTCAGTGCCCAATAATACAGAACCATCAACCAGCTCAAGTGATACGAATGAAAAAGTACCCCTCCATCGTCCTATTCAACCAAAAGAGAATGAGACTACAAGGCTGCAAGAACCGCTTGATGGTCAATTGCCAGCCCAAGGGTTGGAGCATTATCTACAGGAACAAGAAAAGCAATTAATCATCACAGCCCTCAAACAAACTGGCTGGAACAAAACCCAAGCAGCAGAACTACTTGGGACGACTTTTCGCTCATTACGTTATCGTATGAAAAAGTTAGAAATTGCAGAAGATCAATCTGAGTAAGTCTTCTATCGGGCCATTGGATTTTTATTTCAGAGATTCAATGGCTGCCTGACGGTATATTATTAAATCTATCAACAATATACTAATTTGCAGTAGTCTTTCGAATGAAGCGGATGCCAGAATCGAGCGCGCGGGGTTTTAATAAATCCAGTGCCTGCTGCTCCCATGAGCTCTCACTTCCTGACAAAGTAATGTCAGGCTCAACGCCGATGACATCGATCTGCCTGCCTGATGCTGTCATATAATTAGCTACTGTCAACTTGACTGCTTGCTCGTCATTAAGTGGTATGACTGACTGTACTGAGCCTTTACCATAGCTTACTTCACCGATGATAGTAGCGCGTTTTTGTGCCTGTAAACTACTGGCCAAAACCTCTGCCGCTGATGCCGAGTAGCGATTTTGTAGAACAACCATAGGTAGAGGCTTAAATATCGCATCCCCTTGGGTGGTTAGTACGCGCGATTTGTCTTGACGTGCTTGTACTTGTACCACATCGGTATCATTCATAAATAAACTGGCAACGCTCACCGCCGATGTAAGAACACCGCCCGGATTGTCACGCAAATCAAGTAAAATACCTGAGATAGGTGCATCTAAATTAATCAAACCTTCCAACAGCTTTTCACGGCTATTGTTCTGGAATGCAGGTAGTTTAACAATCGCAATGCCATCGACGAGTTTTGTCTCGACAATTTGAGGGTGACTGTTATTCCGCTGCAATGTCGTCGTGTGCTTGCGGCGACCCGCTTTAGAAGTGATGATATCTACTTGGGTACCAGCAATCCCTGTTAATAGCTGCTCAACGTCATTACTTTGCCGATTTTCGTCAAGTTTGAATTCACCAACTTGGTGTAAATAATCGCCCACTGCGATGCCTTTTTTATCTGCAGGCGAATCATCAATAACTTCTGTGATGATCCAATAGCCTACCTCTGGCTCATAAGTAACTTGGATACCGATATCACCTACGTCCCCTTCGGTAAAAGCGCGTAGGTTTTCATAGGCCTCCGCATCCAAAAACTCAGCATGGCTATCGAGCTTAGTTAGCATACCGCTCATTGCATTATTAAATAACTCCTCATCATTGACCGCGTCAACATACTGACGGCGCACTAAATCAACAACAGCAACAAAGGTCTTTAATGTCTCAGGAGAAATTGCATTCAATGATACTTGCGCAACCTCTGATGGAATACTGGTATCGATATTATCATCATCGTCCATTACCGCACTTTCGTCTGGCATACTGTCTATTGAGTCATCTGATTCGTCGGCAGCATTCAGCATCTCAGTATCATCTTCAGCCACTATATCATCGGCATTCAAACTGATAAGCTGTAGGCTTGATGTCGGACTAGCATCACCGACTGAGGTCACTGCTGCTTGCGCGTCTATACTGACAACACACAATCCAAGCAAACCTATTGCTAGACTGGGCTTAAAGCCTATAAACTTGAAGTATACGGGTTTGGACATAATGGTCGCTAGCGACGACTTCATCATTCGTTGGTCTAATTGTTTAGACAAAGATGCGCACACAAAAGAGATAGGATGCATAAAAAACTCATTTAAATAATAGAATGTATAAAGTTATTGTTATGTATTACCGTATAAGTTAACACCAAAGGCCTCTCTCAAACTAGGGCAGTTTTGCAAATCGTCAAGCAAAATCCATCATAAAAAAAGGGAAAGGTAATAGCTACCCTTCCCTTTTCTGGTTTATATCATTCAGCTAACGAGCCATGTCTTTACAGATTATCCGATGTACGGATAATCTGAGACAACTGGCTTAAGATGCTGAAACCAATAAACTCTCACCAGTCATTTCGGTGGGTGCATCAACATTCATTAGTGCCAAAATAGTCGGTGCCACATCACTGAGCTTACCGCCACGACGTACCTGTAGTTTTTGTGTGCCTACGTAAATCAGCGGTACATGCTCTGTCGTATGCTGAGTATGTACTTGACCACTTTCGTAGTCTTGCATTTGCTCACAGTTACCGTGATCAGCTGTGATCAGCATATCGCCGCCAGCCGCTTTTACTGCCGACTCGATACGGCCCACACAGACATCCAACGCTTCGACCGCCTTTACCGCAGCATCAAAAACCCCTGTATGACCTACCATATCTCCATTGGCATAATTGACAACGAGCACATCATATTGGCCAGATTCAATCGCTTCTACTAATTTATCCGTCACTTCAGGCGCGCTCATCTCAGGCTTCAAGTCATAAGTGGCAACATCTGGAGAAGGTACTAGGATACGCGTTTCGCCATCATACTCTTCTTCACGGCCACCACTAAAGAAAAACGTCACATGCGCATACTTCTCAGTTTCTGCGATACGTAGTTGGGTTTTACCTTGATCCTGCAGATACTCTCCCAAGGTATTGGCCAAAGACGTTGGATAGTAAGCGATGCTGGTTTTTGGATTATCCGCCAATACATCAGAATACTTGGTCAACATCACAAAGGCGGCAAGTTTTGGCTGCTTTTGACGGGCAAAACCTGAAAACTCATGATCAGGTAAAACAAAGGCTTGGGCAAGCTCGCGAGCACGGTCGGCACGGAAGTTCATAAAGATCAGCGCATCATTGTCTTCGACGGTATAAGGCACCTCATCACGTCCGATGACAGTCGTCGGGCTGATAAATTCGTCAGTCTCACGTGCCTTATAAGCCGCTTGGACAGCACCGTCCGCACGTGTCGAAAAGCGATCTGCCTTACCTTCAGTGATCAGCTCATAAGCTTTTTGTACGCGATCCCAGCGGTTGTCTCGGTCCATTGCATAGTAGCGACCGATGATGCTGGCAATCTGTACGCGCCCGCCTTCATAATGAGCATTAAGCTTATCAATGTAATCGCGCAAACGATTGATATATTTATCCGCAGATTTGGGCGGGGTATCGCGGCCATCTAAGAAACAATGGATAAAGACGTTTTTGGCACCATGAACCAATGCTGAATGGCACATACCCTCGATATGGTCTTGATGTGAGTGAACACCGCCGTCTGAGAGCAGACCCATAATATGTACGTTACCGCCAAGCTCATTGGCCGCTTTTACTGCGTCAACCAATGCTTCGTTTTTGTAGAATTCGCGATTGGCAAGCTCATTTGAGATGCGAGTCGAGTCTTGATAAAGAACACGGCCAGCACCCAAATTCATGTGGCCAACTTCTGAGTTACCAAACTGACCATCTGGCAGACCTACATCTTCTCCTGAAGCAGAAATCAGTCCATGAGGGTATTTTTGGTAAATCCTATCTAGATTTGGCATATTTGCCGCAGCAATGGCGTTATCTTTATCTTCTTCACGATGACCGAAGCCGTCTAATATCATTAAGACATGCGGCGTTTTTTTATTCTGTGCGCCGTCTTCTTGCTTACTGCTGAGCTGCTGCGCCTGATTGTCGCCAATAGATTCTGATGCTTGCTGGGTACTGGTCATATATTACCGCTCCTCGAGTGAATGAACGCCTTCAATGCTATGTTAGGGTATGGAAAGCCCTATATATTAACACATATCTTAAAATAGCTGAAAAACTGACAATTTTTCACTAAAAAATGATGGGGTTTGTATCGTTATCAAAAGCTCAAAACCTACCACAGATACTAGGTAACAATACTGCGTATCAATCTGTAAATCCTACTTGCAATCATTCATCTCATTGGTTAAGATGAGTCTATTCTGAAGTGTTGGCTAGTAGATGTTTATTCCCTGAGCCGATAATGCTTTACCAGGATGTGGTACCTATCGTCTCATTGTGTATGCCTGCACCGCTTGCGGTGTATCAGGAAACCTGCAGAGAGGATGACGCATCCGCCCTGAACTTCACGGTTCATGGGTCACCATCTTACAGCGGCACTTCGGTTGTTTTATTCGGTTTGTAAATATGTTCTTTATAATTAATGTATTTACTGCCACCAAAAAGCCCCTTTCGTTATTAGCGAAAGGGGCTTTTTCTATGCCTAATGAATGACTAAATCATCGTTACTCGTCATTAGCAGATTTGGTAATTTTTTTCACATCTTTAGGGATGTTTTTGGCCGTACCATCAACAGTCGTATGCTGTTTAAATACGTCACCAAACGGGTTTTGCTGTTGCTGACCAAATGGATTTTGGTTATTCATACCGCCTACGCCACCGAATGGATTCTGACCACCCATTCCACCAAATGGATTTTGGCCGCCCATTTGACCACCCATCTGTTTTGCCATCATTTCCATCATTTTTTGCTGATTGTTCATGACATAGTTATTGGCAAAGTCCTTGAGTTTCTTTTGTACTGGTGGCAAGATCACGAGTAGCGCGAGCACATCACTCAGCACACCTGGAATAAGTAGCAAGATACCAGCGACTGCCATGGCAATGCTCTTAATCATGGTGGACTCTGGTGGACGCATTGCAGGATTCATCATACCACCTGCTTTCATCTGCTGAGCCATTGGATTCAAAGAAGCCATACCTTTGCGTATAAGAGAAATACCGATCACTGCTGCGACAATAAACCACATGAATACCCACCAGCCGCTCATAAACTGAGCAAGCAAATACCACAGTAGCATCTCGATAATAAACCAAACGATGGCTATACCAACTATCTGACCCATAAAGTGTCGTCCTATAAAATAAAAACCAATAAATTGAGCGCCATGCAAATTAAAATGGCTAACATATGATGTATATGGGGATTGGTTGCTATACTATCAAACTTACGGCTGATTTTTAAGCCATAAAACAAAATGTAAGCAAGACGGAATACTATGGCAATTATTATCGGGATCGACCCAGGGTCACGCATGACGGGTTATGGAATAGTCCAGCAGACGGGTGATAAGCTCACTTATATCGATGCAGGCACGATTCGCACAGATACCAAAGAGATGCCTGAACGCCTCAAGCGTATTTTTAATGGATTGACCCGCATTACGCAGCATCATTTAAAATACGCTGACGAGCCTATCTATACGGCGATTGAACAAGTCTTTATGGCAGAAAACCCTGATTCTGCACTCAAGCTTGGGCAAGCACGAGGCGCGGCTATTGCAGCGATGGTCGCCTTGGATTTAGAAGTGTCAGAGTATACTGCTCGGCAGATCAAACAAGCGGTGTGCGGCTATGGTGCTGCTGCTAAAGAGCAAGTGCAGGAGATGGTTTGCCGCATACTACAGTTAGAAGTCGTACCACAGCAGGATGCAGCCGATGGTCTTGCCTGTGCTATTTGTCATGCGCACTCAAGCCATTCTATGAATAAAATACTACTTAATAGCTCTATGCGAGGACGCGGTGGCTCTAAGAAAAAAGGTCGTTGGCGTTTGACCGAAGAAGATTTGGGTAACTTGCGTTAAAGATAGGCGTTAAAGCAGACAAGCTTTAAAACCAATAGGCATTAAAATAGTGAGACAATAAAAAAACACGCTATTCGATGCGTGTTTTTTTATGAGTACCAGCACTGTCACTTTATCATTTGCAAGACGAAATTATAGCGGACTACTCTACAACTGCACTTTCAATGACAGCATCGAGTACATATGCATACTTTTCATCATCATTATCATTTTCTGTTGTCTCATCTGACTCTATTAATTCGTTAGTCTCTAATCGGTAGCGCTGCAATCTTAGTACTTCTTCGTGCATACCGTCATGCTGGTATCCATCTATTTCTCCCGCAAATACTCTCCACTTCCCTTCACGGACTTTGACACCTTGGTCGTTGTAAGTGACGGGCCTAACTTGGAGACACTGCTTTTCACCATTCATATCACAATTGACTTCTTTGGCATTCACTGCCCAAAATACCGTCTCGCCCTTACTATTGTATTTCGCTTGAGGTGTGAGTTTGCCACTCCATACCAAAGTGACATTATCGTTGGTAAACTGAGTCAATACTGGGCTGTCACCTTGCTCTATTTTTAACTCACTATTTCCTAGCATCAATGTATTTAATGTGTTTTCTGCCATATCAAGATCGCTACAAGACATTTTGGTGCTCATTCCTTCCTCGATACTCAATGTATGTCCTTGCAGCTGATAAGCAGCGCTTATTGTATTACAACCGACACTATAGATAAGTGTGTCTGGATTAAATACCAGAACCCCCTGACCATCGATATCTGTAAGCTCACTTATAGGCTGCTCATTGGCATCCGTTGCCCTAACCAAGCTCCAACGATGACGAGACAAAGTATTCATCAGCTTTTCTTCGGGAGTAAATGTCGTCGAGCCAGATTCAGTAGTTGCTGAGTTGGTATCCGAGGCCCTATCCTCAATCGCTAGTGAGTCTACTTTTTCACCAGTATTGGAGATACCTGATCCTTCATTGTCGTGAGCCGTGTTTTCTTTTTGACAAGCGCTCAGCATCAAGCTCACCGCCACAATACTTGGCAATAAAAACGTTGTCAGTGCTGATTTTTTGGCTCTACCTACCATATTACGAACCTCTTAATAAGCGTATATCAATTTTCTCGATTACTTATTTCTATATACTTGCTGGTCTTGCATCTTTTGAAGAAACATTTAATTAACTGTTCTGGCAATTTTAATTAACTGTTCTGGCAATATCGTTATTATAATCACGTTAAATTAACCACTATAGACCGAGCATTATTAGCTTATGTAATAAAATGTTGATTTTTATTATGTTTGAAATTCTTTCATTACTCTGCTATCTAATGTCGTTAATTTCATGGACAAAAAAAGGATAGCTAATACATATTAGCTATCCCCGATATTATCTTTAATGAGCAAGCATCTAAAAACAATAGAACTTGCGATGTATCTCTTTATCTAATCATTGATTTCCGCAGGCTTAGCTTTAGCCATGTTTTTGATACTAAAGCGCTCATTCATCATTTGATAAAAACGGGCTAAGTTTTTGCCTTGCTCATTCGGATCAACTTTGAGCACTTTACCAAAATCTAAGCCCAAATATAGCACGATATCTGCAAAGCTTAGCTGCTCACCCACCAGATACTCACGACCTTCTAGGATTGTCTCAAAATACCCCATGGCTTTAACAGCACGGGCAATTGATGGCGCAACAAATTCTGGCACCTGTTCAACACGCTGGGCTTTAGACGGATGACTGTGCTGAAACGCTAGCATTAAATTATACATCACCTCAAACTCAGCAATACGGCGCATCGAGCACACTTGGGCACGCTGTATCACGTCATTGCCCATAACAGAACGCTCACCATAGACGCGATCCAGATACTCACAGACTGCTTGTGAGTCATTGAGCACGGTGCCATCGTCTAGTGTTAAGACAGGCACTGTCTGCATCGGATTTATTTTGGTAAATTCGTCTGACATCTGCTCATTTTTGGCAAAATCAATATCAATCACATCAATGTCATCCATATCATCAACATCAATCCCTTTTGATGCCAATAAAATAAGGGCTTTGCGCGGGTTGGGTGCTATACGGGTGACGTATAATTTTTTCATGATGAACTCCTTGTAAGAATGATTGAATAGAAATTTAGCGCTGATACGCTTTATTATGATGGTGGCACTAATGAGCACCCTATCTATTGATACTCCATACCATAGTTATAGCCTACTCTGACCGTCATGGCAAAGGCTTATTATTCATGAGGTAAAAATAGCAAAAGCCCCATAACTTTAAGTCACGGGGCTTTATTTAATCATATTTATGCAACCAGTCCAGTTATTTATTAGGGGCTGGGGTCGTACGTAGGTACGGCTTGATTTCTTTATGACCTTTTGGGTATTTGGCAGCAATATCTTCGTTTTTGACACTTGGTGGAATGATTACGTCATCACCGTCCTTCCAATCTACAGGCGTCGCGATGTTATATTCATCCGATAATTGTAGCGCATCAATAACACGGATAATTTCATCGAAGTTACGACCACAGCTGGCTGGATAGGTCAGAGTCAGACGTACTTTTTTGTTTGGATCAATGATAAACACGCTGCGAACTGTCGCGGTGTTATCAGCATTTGGGTGAATCATATCATACAAATCCGCAACCGTGCGATCAGAGTCTGCAATGATAGGGAATTTCACCGCAGCGCCTTGTGTCTCTTCGATGTCGCTGACCCAGCCTTTGTGATCTTCTAAGCCGTCCACTGACAAAGCAATCGGCTTGACATTACGTTTTTGGAACTCACCGCCCAATGCAGCGGTGCGGCCAAGCTCAGTAGTACAAACTGGCGTATAGTCGGCAGGATGCGAAAACAATACCACCCAGCTATCACCCGCCCAATCATAAAAATTAATATCACCCTCTGTGGTGCTTGCATCAAAGTTTGGTGCAGTGTCGCCTAAACGTAAATGTGCCATACTAAATTCCTTATTTATATGAATGATGAGCGCTGAGCTTACTGTCTTATGCGCCCTATTATTATAAACCGATTATTGCAATGTGCGAGACGGTTTGATCATTTGCTTATCCCGTCTAGTGCATCAATAAAACTCACTTTATAGTACCAAACTGGTTATGAATGTCTTGTGACGGATTGTAATGCGGTTATTCCATTTAACCCTAAGTAGATATATCGATTATTTATTAAACCACCATCCCTGCATCCCATAAGCAAAACTCACCAAACTTACCTTTTTTGCTCACGCCACCAGCACACGCCCAGCATCAGTCAATACCAATTCACCATCTTGCGCTTCTAAGTAACCCGCCGCAAGCAACTTATCATTTAACTCTTGGGTCTTGAGACCTAATTCTTTAGCAAGCTTGGCGGTGGTCAGTTTAGAATAACTAGGTGCGGCGTCTGTTGTAGACGTGATGGTTGCGTTGGTAGGAGCGCTCATTGTTTTGGTGCTAGGTTCAGGCTGGTTCTCAGTTTCAGTGACTTTTTCAAGAGACATCCTAACTTCATCACTGATACGAATAATGCGTTGCGCTTCTTCATAAGTATCAGCATAAAGCTTAGCATCGTCATTACGATAAATCAGTACGCCCATCTCATTATTATTGACTTGGCTAAATTCGTACAGGTTCAAACTGGTAATAATGCACTCGTTTTCATTCAGGTAGCATTTCGCATGCAAGTTTTTGCAAAAGCTGGTACGAATAAACGTTAAGTTTTTTAACCAGTTTATTTCTTCTGGATGTAAGTCATTTTTGCCATAGACAATGCGAATATCGATTTTTAGACGGTTGCGATCTTCTAGCAGCTCTTTAATGCGTTCATTCAGCTTTAAATATGGGCTAATAATAATCAACCGATCAGACGCATTTTTAATCAATTCTTCTAAATGATAAGTCGTCCCACTGCTATTCAAAAATTTTGCCATGCTCACTTCCTTAGATATGACTGTCAAAAACTTCATAATTATTCACAAAAAAGCCCATCTCTAGCGTACTAGAAATGGGCTTGCTTGCAAACTACTATTGTTCAGTACTGTTTCAAAACATCATTTTAGCAATGACATTTTTAGAGACGGGGCCAACAGAGATTACGCGGGCTTGTAGCTATCGCGCAAGCTAACGATTTGGTTAAAGACTGGCTTATCCGTGCTGTGATCTTCGCTATCGGTGATAAAGTACCCTTCACGCTCAAACTGGAAACGCGTGCCAGCGTCAGCATTGGCTAAAGATGGCTCAACGACAGCATCCAGCTCAGTGAGCGAGTCAGGATTTAGTGCTTGATGGACATCAGCGACGCCACTTGGGTCTTCAGCACTGAATAGCTGCTCATACATGCGCACGGTCGCTGGTACACCTTGACTGGCTGATACCCAATGAATCACCCCTTTCACCTTACGGCCTTCAGGATTGTTACCTAGCGTTGCGGGATCAATCGTTGCTTTTAACTCAACAACATTGCCATTTTCATCAGTGATATGCTCAGTGACGGCTAGCACGTAAGTGTTACGCAAACGAATCTCTGGCTTTTCTGGAGACAGACGCTTGTAGCCTGCTGGCGGTTCAATCTCGTAATCACCTTGATCGATATACAAAGTCTCGGTAAACGGAATCTCACGCTCACCCATATCGACGTTAGGATGGTTCGGCTGCGTCAACCAAAGCGTCTGCGTGGCATCGTCAAAACGCGCGTTCACGCTATCGGCTTTTTGCGTCTCCCAACTACTGACCGCCTCGCTAAAGTTAGTAATCGTCACTTTTAATGGCTTTAGTACCGCCATGCCGCGACCAGTAGTCGTCTCTAATGACTGACGAACGCTAAACTCTAGTAAACGAAAATCAACCACGCTATCGGCTTTGGTCACGCCCACACGCTCACAAAAGTCACGCAAGCCCTCTGGCGTATAACCACGGCGGCGCATACCAGCGATAGTCGGCATACGGGGATCGTCCCAACCGCTTACGATACCTTCATCAACGAGCTGCTTGAGTTTACGCTTACTGGTCAATGTGTGATCCACGTTTAAGCGGCTAAACTCGTACTGATGCGGCGGCACGTCAAAGCCGATCTTGGCGATGACCCAATCATAGAATGGACGATGGTCTTCAAACTCAAGCGTACATAGTGAATGGGTAATACCTTCGAGCGCATCAGAGAGTGGATGCGCAAAGTCATACATTGGATAAATGCACCATTTATCACCAGTCTGATGATGAGATTGGTGCATCACGCGGTAAATGACAGGGTCACGCAGGTTCATATTTGGGCTTGCCATATCGATCTTGGCGCGCAATACCGCCTTACCTTCAGCGTACTTACCGTCTTTCATATCATTGAACAGCGCTAGGTTTTCCTCGACACTAGCATCACGCTGCGGAGATGGCGTTCCCGCTTCATTGAATGAACCACGGTTGTCGCGAATCTGCTCAGGCGTTTGCAAATCGACATAGGCATCGCCTTGCTCAATCAACTGTATTGCCCATGCATGTAGCTGATCAAAATAACTTGACGCGTGATACGCCTCGCCTGCCCACTCAAAACCGAGCCACTTCACATCATTTTCGATATTGTCAATATAATCTTGTTTTTCTGCAGTTGGGTTGGTGTCATCAAAACGCAGGTTACACACCCCGCCGAACTCTTTGGCCACACCAAAGTTTAGGCAGATAGATTTTACGTGACCTAAGTGCAAGTAGCCATTTGGCTCAGGCGGAAAACGTGTGACAATTTGCTGGTATCTTTGCGCATTGACATCGTCACGAATGATATTACGAATAAAGTCGTTTTTTACTTCGTCTTTTTGTGCATTGTTGCTTGAGTGCTCACTCATCGGATATTGCTCCTAACGCAAATTGTCAATTTGTGATACGTGCCATCACGCATCACAAAACGTTCAAAATAAATTATTAAAATAAATTGGGATATAAAAACTCAGATAACGCGTCCGCATTATCACAATTTGTCAAAGCTGATCAAAAATGGCTAAAGTTGCGTTATTCTATCAGCTTTTGCAAACGCATTAACAGCCTGATACATGACACGGGATAAAAAAGCCGTTAGACTACCCGTAACTTTTTAACAACCAACTTTTAACCACCACTTGACAGCGTCATTTAAGGCGCTGCAATCAAAAAGGAATATCCCATGGTAGACATGCCACCAGTAGTAGAACTTGACACCAATATGGGTGCGATCGTTATCGAACTCAACGAAGAAAAAGCGCCAAAGACCGTAGAAAACTTTTTGAACTACGTAAAATCTGGTCAGTATGACGGTACGATTTTCCATCGCATTATTGATGGTTTCATGATTCAAGGCGGCGGAATGGACGCTGAGATGAACGAAAAACCAACCAACGCGCCTATCGAAAATGAAGCGGACAATGGTTTAAAAAACGACAAAGGTACTATCGCCATGGCGCGTACCCAAGATCCACATTCAGCAACTAGCCAATTCTTCATCAACGTAAAAGACAATGATTTCCTAAACCACACTGGCAAAAACATGCAAGGTTGGGGTTACACTGTATTTGGTAAAGTCACCAGCGGTATGGATGTGATCGAAAAAATGAAAGGCGTCCCAACTGGTCGTTTCGGTATGCATGCTGATGTGCCAAAAGAGCCAGTTGTGATCAACTCTGCGACCATCGTTTCTCAGTAGGTCGTGATAAGTAAGTGTTACTGATAGTCTGACAATAGACGACAAGGATTATGATAAATGCAAACGTTTAATCATCTGATAACGACCCGCCCTCATCAAGTGCGGCAAGTATTGATTAGCGATTTGCATTTATCGCCTCAGGAGCCTGCCTTAGTGCAGGCTTTTTTGGCGCTGCTCGATGACTGTCTTGCTCTGCCCGCGCTCAAACGCCTCTTTATATTGGGCGACTGGTTTGAGGTATGGCTGGGTGATGATATGTATTTATCCCTATTAAAAGAAAAAAGGTCAGAAGACGAGCAAATGGCGCATTGGCTAACCCCATTGATTGCAAAGCTAAAACAGCTACGTATCAATGGCTGTGAAATATTAGTCATGCACGGCAACCGTGATTTTTTGTTAGGACAGCCGTTTTGCAATCTGTTCGGTGGTGAGCTGATAAGCGAGCCGTATACTTTGACTGTTGGTCAACAGAGTTACCGTTTAGAGCACGGTGACGCACTCTGTACCGATGATAAGAAATATCAACTCTTTCGTAAAATTATGCGCAACCGCCTAACTCAGTGGTATCTGCTTAATAAGTCGTTAGAGAAACGCTTAGCCATCGCAGACAACATGCGCAAAAAAAGCCAGCAGAACAATGCTACTAAAGCGGCTTATATCATGGATGTGAATGATGAGGCCGTACGTCAAGCCATTACTGACAGCGATGCTTTATTGCACGGACATACGCATCGTCCAGATATTCATCACATCACCGCTGATAAAAAACGCTACGTGCTTGGTGATTGGCGCTTGCTAGATAAAGACACTCGCCAGCCGAAAGTAAGCGCTGTGATTGGGGTAGTGACAGATGACCAGCATTCAAATGACCGTTTGAATAGTAATAATTTAAGCAGTGATGATGCTGAGTTTGAGTTATATGAGTTTGAATTTTTTATTCGCTAAAATGCGTTTAATGGCGCTTTAAACTTAATGGCGTTTTAGACAACGCATCTAAACAATATTTCTTCGATATAAAAAGGGTCTGTTGATAGTTCAACAGACCCTTTTTACGTTTACTACAATCTTGAACTGCTTATCGCTCGCTATCTAATCCATCAATTTAAAGAAATGCTGACGATAATGCTTTAGCTCACGAATAGAGTCGCGGATATCGTCTAAGGCCAGATGACTGCCCCCTTTTTCAAAGTTCTTTAGAATATCAGGACGCCAGCGGTAACACAGCTCTTTGATTGAAGACACATCAAGGTTGCGATAATGGAAGAAGCGCTCAAGCTCTGGCATTTGGCGCGCCATAAAGCGGCGATCTTGACAGATAGAGTTGCCGCACATTGGCGATTTACCACTATCGACCCATTTACTCAGAAACTTGATGGTTTCAGCTTCCGCTTCCGCCAATGTCACCGTGCTACGACGCACACGGTCGACCAATCCTGACTGACCATGTTGCTTGGTATTCCAGTCATCCATCTTATTTAAGACTTGATCCGATACCTTGATCGCAAACACAGGCCCTTCAGCAAGCACATTCAAATCTTCGTCAGTCACGACAGTGGCAATCTCGATAATCTCATCGTTTAAGGTATCAAGTCCGGTCATTTCTAAATCAATCCACACCAGCCCTTTTTTGCCTTGATTTTTGATTTTAATCTTATTGGGATGGTCGGCGGTAGTCATAAAATATCCTATGGTCAATAATGTTTGGAGCAAGTTTTTATATAAAAAGTGCCGTTTTATCTACGGTGACAAGATGAGGACATGGGATTTAACAGTGCCAAATCAGCCCTGATATTACAAAACCACTATCTGCCACGGACGGTTTAGGCTGTATGTTAGCAAATTTTCACGCTACACTTAGCAATATTTTTATAATAGGTTAAAACCCATGGCATTAATCCGGCAACGCAAACTGACCAAACAACAGATTCGTCGCATCGACAAGCAGCAATTGTTAAGTCAAGACAGCATCGATGACAGCTTGATGGATGGCGTGGTCATGGCGCATTACGGTAAGCAATTAGAAGTACAAGTCACAAGCCTACCTGCGGTGATACCTGAGCAGCCAGAGATTGCCCCTGATGATCCAGAGCCATTTTGGCAAGCGCTTGAGCTTGGAGACATCTGGCGCTGCCATGTACGCACTAACTTGCCTATGCTTGCGGCAGGCGACCAAGTGCGCTGGAGTGCCGACTCCAACACAGGCTTTGGCCGTATCGAAGCCGTCAAACCGCGTACCTCATTGGTCTCTCGCCCTGACCGTTATCATAAGCTCAAACCTGTTGCCGCCAATGTTGATATTCTGGCCATCGTCTTTGCACCATTGCCTGCCGCCGCTCCTACTTTGATCGATCGCTATCTGGTCGTCTGCCATCACGCGGGCGTCAAACCACTGCTCGTCCTCAACAAAGCCGATCTGTTGGCACAAGAAAACGGCGTCGATACGAGTGAATTATTGGCACAATATGCTGCACTCGGTTATGAAAGTGTTCTGACGTCGGTCGATTGCCCTGAAAATATCGCCGAGAGTGACGAGCAAGAAGGTCTCGATGAGCTAAAACGCTACATAGACAAAAAGTTGGTCATTTTTGCAGGGCAGTCTGGTGTTGGCAAAAGCAGCCTTATTAACGCCCTACTTCCTGAGTCTGGTCAAAGCGTCAATATCATCTCACAAAACTCTAAGCTTGGTCAGCATACGACAACGACAAGCCGATTGTTACCATTTAACCCCGAGGATTTGACGCAAGGTGGTATCGTCGATACACCAGGTATTCGCGAGTATGGTATTTGGCACCTCACACCTGACGATATCATCTCAGGCTTTATTGAGCTGGCGCCACTAGCTGGCAGTTGCCAATTCCGTGACTGTCGTCATACCCATAACAGCAAAGGCTGCGCGCTGTGGCAAGCCGTGGCTGACGGTACCGTATTACAGCGCCGCGTTGAAAATCTCGTGACGCTACGAGAGGAAGCTGATACTAAGCCTTATTAAGCCCAATTAACATCATTTCAAAGGCAAAATGATAGATTGATTATTGACCGTGTCATCGCCCGTTTACTATAGATGACCTTATCGGTATAATAGCGCCTTGTTCACTATCATTGGGCTGGCTTCTCAGCTCAATAGAACACCTATTTTTTTGGAGGTATGGTTTGGATCGTGCGCTGGAATTTGTGGGCAACCACCCGTTTTTATTTGGTATATTAGCCGTACTTGCTATCCTGTTTTTTACCATTGAAAACAAACGTAGCGGTAGAAAAATATCGCCCAACACCCTTGGCATGATGGTCAACTCTCAAAACGCGCAGCTGATCGATATTCGCGCCAAGAAGAAGTTTGAATCAGGTTATATTCAAGGCAGCCGCAACATACCGTTCACTGATCTCAAAGACCGCTTAGCAGAGATTCGTGCGATTGAGCAGCCAGTGATTATTATCTGCGATATGGGTGTGCAAGCAGGCGCTGCGATTCAGATGATTGGTAAAGACAGTGTCTATCGCTTAGAGGGTGGTATTGGCGGCTGGCAAGGCGCTGGTATGCCATTGGTGGGTGTAAAAGACGCTAAATCAAAAAACAAAGCTAAGACCAAGCCTAGTTTAAGCAAATAGTAGATTGGCTAAAATATAGCTTCTGACTAAAAAAAGCATCCGATTAACGATAGCAAAATAAAAAGACACCTTAGCAATAGGTGTCTTTTTTTATATCCTGTTTATACTGCTACTGAGGGTTTTAAACTAAGACGGCTTGAATTTGTCATGCTCATCCCCACTGTAGTAATGAGCACAGTTGAATACATGTGCACTTTACTCATTGATAACAGATTCTATCAATACTTAGACTATGATAATTTATCAGGCTATCTATAATAAGTTTGTTATCTCATAAATTTATAAATAAGGATTTACCATGACTGTATCTGTTAAAGTTTATACGACCCCTATCTGCCCATACTGCTCAAACGCCAAACAACTACTAAAAACCAAAGGCGTTGATTACGAAGAAATCAGCATGCATGACATGAGTAGTGAAGATCGTCAAGCGCTGATGAAAAAAACCAATAACTATCGCACTGTGCCACAAATTTTCGTTGGTGAAACCTTTGTCGGTGGCTTTGATGAGCTCAACCAAATGAACCAGCAAGGCAAACTTGACGAGCTATTAGCGGGTTAATCTGCTACCCTTTTACTGTCTGTCTTTATTGGTTTGAAGATGGACAGTGGCAGACTCAAAAGCCATAGTGAGACATAACCATAAAAAACATCGAGATTTGATCTTGGTTTATATTACAATGCTTTTTTAAGATCGTAGTTTGCCCCATTATTTGATTTAATTTTAGAGGATTTATCATGGCTGAAGAACAAGCACAACCACAATTGGCACTAGAGCGTATCTATGTAAAAGATATGTCACTTGAAGTACCAGGCGCAAGCGTATTCACCAAAGAGTGGAACCCAGAGCTTGATATCAATTTGTCTAGCAATGCTGAAAAATTAGATGACGATCATTACCAAATCGTCCTAACCGTTAGCGTCACGGCAAAAAATGCTGAAGAAGCGGCATTTATCGCTGAAGTGCATCAAGCAGGTATCTTCTTGTTAAAAGACATCCCAGAAGATCAAATCGGTCAAATCTTGGGTGCATACTGCCCTAACGTGCTGTTCCCATATGCCCGTGAAGTCATCAGCGACATCGTAACGCGCGGTAGCTTCCCGCAGTTGCTACTAGCCCCTGTCAACTTTGATCAAGCGTACGCGCAAAGCCAGCAACAAGCACAAGTTGATGCCCAAGGTAATGCGTAAGGGATACTTGAAGGTATATGAGCCTATTGCGTCATATATTTTGATGAGAAAACCGTTTACTTATAATGAGTAAGCGGTTTTTTTGTGGGTGATTTTCAATCATGAGTCAGCAATATGCTGAATGCTTTTTATAGAAGATAAAATTATCCAATATATAAATATTAGCCATAAAAAAAACCCTGCTATTAAACAGGGTCTTCAACGACCACATCGACTGGCTAAATTAATTAGCTAAAATCGAACATTAGCCTTTTAACGCAGACAAAATCTGCTGCTTAACCTCTTCGATATCTTGCGTGCCATCAAACTTATCGTAGTTTGGTGAATCTGCGCCCTCGGCGGCTTTTTCTTGATAAAAACCAACCAATGCAGAGGTTTGCTCATGGTAAGTCGACAGACGGTCGCGAATGGTCGCTTCTTGATCATCTTCGCGCTGGATAAGTGCTTCGCCCGTTACGTCATCTATGCCCTCAACCTTTGGTGGGTTGTGCTGCACATGATATACACGGCCTGAACCTGGATGTTGACGACGACCAGACAGACGATTAACGATCTCATCATCGGGCACACTAATCTCTACCACGTGATCGATGGCAACATCAGCATCGGCAAGGGCTTGTGCTTGAGGAATCGTACGTGGAAAACCATCAAAAATACAGCCATTGGCACAATCAGGCTTTGCAATACGCTCTTTTACGAGATTGATAATGAGGTCATCAGAAACCAGACCACCAGCATTCATGATATCTTTAGCTTTTTTGCCAAGCTCGCTGCCTTCTTTGATAGCAGCACGTAGCATATCACCCGTCGATATCTGCGGAATATCATATTCCTGAGAAATAAACTGGGCTTGAGTACCTTTACCGGCGCCTGGTGGACCTAGCAAAATAATACGCATCATTACACGACTCTCCTGAATTCAATGGGATTTTGGGATTACTACAACTTAGGGATTAATTGATTGCCAAGACACCTTACCTTGTGACCTAACAAACCTCAAGTTTTTTTCTAATTAAGGTCATAAGTTGCCATGACTTATCTTTCCATATAACACTGCTAAGCCTTTTGTGGTCAACAGCATTTATATGAAAAATACTCACAATAACCAGCCATAATACTAGGGGATTTGTTGATTGATTTCTACATTGGCCTGATTTTGGTCAGCACGAATCACAACAGGATTACCTGATAAATCTCCTGACTCTGCGATAGCTGTGCCGCTGTGACTAATACGCGCAATAACAGCCAACTGAACCTTATCAGAACGGGCTGATCTTAGCGTACGCTCTGGCATCATCGCATCAAGATCGCTTAGGCTAATAGTAGCCTCGCCCTGCTTAATCGCACTGATTGGCAAACGCTTGGCAGCAAATGGCGGGCCACCATTCACATCACGAATCGCCACAAACAGCACGTCATCCGCTTTGACCAATGGCAGTAGGCTTGAGTTGATCTTAACGGTCACCTCAATGCCCTCAGACGCTTGTTGCTGCTGCATGGTCACATTGGCACTGAGCTCATCTAGACTGGATAGCGCCTGCGTATGGTCGCCTGGTTTGGCAGAAATACTGTCACGCAAGCGTTTGATCCAGCCTTGTGCTTGATCAAAGTTATTTGCTCGCGCCTCACCCATTGCCATGAGCATTTGCGCGCCTTCATGCTGTGGGTTTTTGGCCAATACAGTTTCTAGCACTCGGCGACTATTTTCGTCTAGCTGACCCTTATTAGCAAAGAAATTAATCTGCGCGTAAGTAATCGCAATCTCTTCATTATCAGGTGACAAACGATAAGCACGTGATAAGGCCTCTAGTGCTGAATCGGTCGCCTCTAATGATAAGAACAACTCTGATAGGCGCATCCAACGATTGTAATCGTACGCATGGCGATAGACGTTGGTCTGCATGGCACTAATCAGCTGATTGCCATCTTCAATCGCCCAAGCAGGTGGCTGGTCAATCTTGCCAGTTAATAAGTCATCCGCCACTTGACCTACTTTGTCTTCGCTTGCCCAAAGCTCAAAAACAGGCGTGCGATCTCCGACCATCAAGTACGCCATGGCAGACAGCACAGGTACCCAAAAGACAATGATCAATCGGCTTTTGATACCAGGGGTCACCATCGGTGTCACTTCACGCTGAGCATCCAAAAGCTGGCGTTCAAGCTCAAGTTTTTGGTTTTGATAGTGATGCTCATCAATGATGCCACTGTCTTTATCTGTTTTCAGCTCTGCTAAGCGCTCACGAAATACGGCAACGTTGATACCTAATAGCTGATTGTCCAAAGGCTTACTATGCGTACGCGGTGCTCTCAACCATGGTTTGATGGCTATAACAGCAAGCAATAAGGCGGTCAGTAAGCTCAGCGCAATAAATAAGCCAACCGTAGAAAATATGGTCATTTTTTGCCCCCAAGGCTTGTAATATCGTGAACGTCTTTATTATCAGCACGTGACAATAAGCGCTCAAGCTCCGCTTTTTCGGCAACAGATAGCGCCTCAGCGGTATTATCTGCTGTCATGCCGCTTGCACCACTGGCAACAAGCTGACGTCGTTTACTTTGCCAAAACCAACCTACTAACAAGATGATGAGCAATAATGGTGGGAAAAACCATAAGATCCACGTTGAAGGACGCACTGGTGGCTTATAGCTGATAAAGTCGCCATAACGTTCCTGCATATAGGCACGAATCTCACCATCGCTACGACCATCTTTGACCAAATCGTAGGTTTTTTGCTTTAAGTCTTGGGCAATTGGGGCATCAGAGCCTGCTAGGTTTTGGTTCTGGCATTTTGGACAACGCAGCTCTTCGATAAGACCACGATACTGTGCCTCTTGCTGTACAGAGTCAAAATCATAGACATCAATAGCAGCAAAACTGGCCATACTGAATAGACAAGCGATAAGCAAGCTTGCTAACTTTATCGTAACGGATTTTATTTGATATGCTATCATTGACACGCCTCCTCAACCTGACTTGGCTCTAAACTGACGCCATTATTATTGGCATCATTAAGCACCATCAAGCAAGGCGCAATACGGCTTTGCCAGTTGCTCTCATTGACCTCACCGATAATATGCTGACGAATAATCCCTTCACCATCGACGACAAAAGTCTCAGGCGCGCCAGTCAGTCCCAAATCTAAAGCAAACTGCCCCGATAGATCCTGAATAGACATCGAAAACGGGTCGCCGCCTTTATTCAAATATCCTAAGGCATCCCCAATATCATCTTTATAGTTGACACCGACCAAATTGACACCGCGCTCCTCCAATTTCATTAAGAAAGGATGCTCGATGATGCAAGTAGGACACCATGATCCCCAGATATTCATCAAGAACGGCTCATCAGGCAGGTTATCATTGGTCATGATACGACTGGTATCTGACAATAGCGGCAACTCAAAAGCCGGTACTGGGCGCTCAAGTGCTGTGTTCGTCACGATATCCGTCGGTTTGCCCAAGCGCATATACAGCATGGCAACCAGACCAATAAAAATCACCAGCGGAATCAAAAAACCTAATTTAAGCGACTTTTTGCGTTTGGTATTCTTATTGCTTTGCTGAGCCTGTTTATCAGGTGCATTGTTTGAGGTCGTCATATTACTGATCCCCTGTCTTGATAGCTTGCGATTCCAAATCTGCCACCGTAGCAAAGCCTGATTTTTTGGCAGCGATTTGCGCAGGTGTTCTGGTTTTCTTAATACGGTAACGCTTGTCTAGCATACTGAGCAATGCACCAAATGCCATAATCAGCGCACCTAGCCATATCCAGCGAATGAGCGGTTTGACATAGATACGAAATGCCCATTCGTTGCTGTTTTCGGCGATCGGCTCACCAAGAGCGACATACACATCACGCATAAGACTGGCATCGATTGCCGCCTCAGTCATCGGCATCATACTGATAATATAGTTACGTTTTTCAGGATGTAGCGTCGTCACCGTTTGACCGTCTTTACTGACCGTAACCTCAGCTTGTGTGGCGTCAAAGTTACTGCCTTTTACTTCACTGAAACCTTTTACAGTAAAGTCATACCCTTGGACATTGACACTATCATTTGGTCCCAGCGCCACATCACGCTCAATACTGAGCGTACTGGTAAATGCCACCCCAATAACTGCAACGATGACCCCAATATGGGCGATTTGTTGACCCCAATAGCTCAAACGCAGCTGACGTAATCCGTTTAATCGACTCGGTGCATTTTTGATTTTATCTTTAAAATCGATCACCATCCATAAAAGCACCCAAAAGCTCACTGCCAACGTGACGCCAATATTTAGCATCGCTGATGGACTCGTAAAATAGGCAATAATCGCCGCCAACACCAGACTGCTCACAGCGATAACCATGCCAGCACCCAATAGTGGGCGGCTGTCTTGTTTCCAGCGAATATTAGAGCCCATACCCATCGCCACGAGCAAAAGCCACGTTAAGGGTACAAATAGCGCGTTGAAATAGGGAGGGCCAACAGATACCTGACCTAAATTGAAAGAATCGGCAATAATAGGATATAGCGTGCCAAGCAACACCACCAAAGTCGAAATCAAAATAATAACGTTATTAATCACCAAGAATGACTCGCGTGAGATCAGTCGATATTGACTCTCAACCGTCAAGCGCCAACCACGTACCGCAAACATCAGCAGACCACCGCCGATAATGACGCCAAGAATGGCCAGAATAACGAGACCACGCGTCGGGTCAGCAGCAAATGAATGGACGGAAGTGATCACCCCTGAACGTACAAGGAATGTGCCTAGCAAACTAAGTGCAAAGGCAAAGATTGCCAGCATGATGGTCCACGCTTTGAACACACCGCGCTTTTCAGTGACCGCAAGTGAGTGTAGCAATGCCGTACCTGCCAGCCATGGCATCAGTGAGGCGTTCTCTACTGGATCCCAAAACCACCAGCCGCCCCAGCCAAGTTCATAATACGC
>NZ_DDNS01000052.1:5093-6558 GCF_002341255.1 Psychrobacter sp. UBA2514 | reverse complement strand
CACCAGCCGCCCCAGCCAAGCTCATAATATGCCCACCATGAGCCAAGTGCGATACCAACCGTCAAGAAACCCCAAGCCGCCTGCGCCCACGGACGCGACCAGCGTGTCCACACCGCATCCAAGCGCCCTTCCCACAACGCTGCCATGCAAAAAGCAAATGGCACGACCATGCCTACGTAGCCCATGTAAAGCATCGGTGGATGAATAATCAAACCAAAATCTTGCAAGACAGGGTTTAGATCCGCGCCATCAACTGGCAAATTGGGCAAGGTACGATCAAATGGCGATGAGGTAAAGATCAACATCGCTAGCATCATCATCTGCACGCCTGCCAATATCACAAGAACACGCGCACGCATGGACAGCGGTAATCCGCGGCTAAAATAAGACACCAGCGCACACCAAGTGGCCATAATGGTCATCCAAAGCAGCAATGACCCTTCATGACCGCCCCACGTTGCAGATAGCTTATAATACCAAGGCAGTAACGTATTGGAGTGCTGAGTGACATAGACGAGGCTAAAGTCATTATAATAAAAGCCTGCCATCAGCGCAGCAAATGATGTGACCATGGCCGCAAATTGCGCCCATGCAAGACTTGGTGCTAGACGCTGCCAAGCGACGTGGTCGCGCATGACACCAATGGTTGGTAGTACCACCTGCAAAATCGCCAGTATAAAAGCGGCCAGCAAGGCAAAATAACCCAATTCTGTGATTAACATACGGTCTAACCTTGTTTACCTTGGATACCATTAAGGGTTCACCGATGGCATCGCTAGCCACTGGCAAACGCTAAATAGTCCCTTTATGCGGTCATAGTTTACGGTTAAAAACTGAGGTTTCGATAGCTGTAGAAGCACCTAAAACCCGCTACTATCATTGTGACGTATCAATCTGAATGATTGATACAAAATGCTGACCTATCATTGGCCTTGCATTGTTTTATTGACTCAAACTGTATGAGATATTGCTGTTTTTGACTATTTGAAAATACTGTTTATCGTGTTATTGCTTATGGCATCGAGGGGAAAAATACCAATACCAGATGTAACCACCCTGCCAAAAACCCAGTCAGACCACCCAAGATAATCAGCGTCATCTCATCCTCACGAAAAGCAGGACGCAGCAAATTCTGAAACTCACTGGGCGTCAGCGCCCTTATTCTATCGCGAAACAGACCAAAAATCTTACTGGCGCGACTTTCATTGAGCTCAGGATCTCGCAGTGGCACCATAGTCGCCACAATCGACTTATCAATAATAGTGTTTTTGAGCTGTCCATAATCGCGGCGACCCAGCCCCACACGCAATGTCGTACTAATAACTGGTGACTCAAGCACCGTATATAGATGCGACTTCATCAGCTCACGAGTTTGCGCTGAACGATCCCCATACATCATCTCATTCATGATGTTCTCTAGAGTGACCAAATCTTTTACCACAATCTCAGCAAAAACTTCAGACAC
>NZ_DDNS01000052.1:4663-4988 GCF_002341255.1 Psychrobacter sp. UBA2514 | reverse complement strand
TCTTGGCGCTTCATAAAGCCGCCCTGCAGACGATACCTTGCGATATGAGGCATGACTGGCTTGATAAAGGGGAAGCGGCTCTGCACCGAAAAAAGCTTTAAATACGGGATAAAATGCGGCTCTACTGGGTTAAATACCATCCAAATGGCAATCCAATTGGTCAAAAATCCCCAAATCGCAGCAAAAAATGGCACCGTCCAATGCTGCGGCACCACTAAAAATATAAACATTTGGATAATACCAAATACCAAACCAATCAAAGCACTGATGTGCCAGATAAAATTGATCTCTTTTTGCCCAACCTTCAAGAACATATTGACCATCA
>NZ_DDNS01000052.1:4041-4371 GCF_002341255.1 Psychrobacter sp. UBA2514 | reverse complement strand
CATAATCTCATCAATCAATGGCTCAAGGTTTTTGTCCACCGTATCAGTGACAAATAGCGCCATTTGCTCAGGTTCCATCGCTTGAAAAAATTCATCTAATGAGCCGAGCTTTGACAATGTCTGATCAACGATAACCCCTGATATTTTGCCTGCCTTGCGTGGGACGATACCTTGCCAGCCGATACCTGGTAACCCAAAAAATGGAAAATTTGGAATACGAATACCCCAAAACTTAATGGGATAAAACAGCATCTTGAGCGCCATCCATACATGCACCCACGTAACAAATGCCGTCACTGGTGGAATAGTTAGCATGGCAAAAAACTCTGG
>NZ_DDNS01000052.1:3006-3909 GCF_002341255.1 Psychrobacter sp. UBA2514 | reverse complement strand
GTTAGCATGGCAAAAAACTCTGGGTGCTCAGCGATCGTCTGCCACAATGAATTTATGTCCATGACTTTTCTAGTTCCTGACAGGTTGATTGTCGTTGCTAATATGGTCGCGACTGATAACAAGCCGCTAGCAAAATTGAAACGTCTTAAAAAGACGCTCTGTCTCTAACCACTACTATAAAATAAATCGCCTGATTTTAGCATACTTGCCATTTTTTAGCACATGGACACCCTTGGCAAGTTGTGACTAAAGATAACATCTTTTAAATCCTATATTGAGCCATAAATATACTGAGATAGCGCATCGCTTATGCAATATATGACCACAACAAAATAAGCATCTGAGTACTGCGCCTACTCATTTGTTCTGTTATAATTTGTAGTCAAACGATAGACACCATCTACGTACAAATCAATGCGCGTTGATTTTAGATCATATAGCGCTATGTGATTGAAATCCTTTGTATTATCCTTTAGACTCACCGCGTTTTGGTTAACCAACCTGCCCTTTTACCTCTTTATTATTGACTCACTGACCGATTGGGCTCTGATTTTCTATGAATAAACCACTAACTCCCAATACCGAACAGGTCAACAGTACCTTTACCAACCGTATTATTATCTTTGGAATTTTAATATTGCTGGGTTTGGGCGGCCTGATAACGCGTTATGGTTATTTGCAAGTCTATGCCCATGATAAGTACACCACCCAGTCAGACAATAACCGCATTAAACTGATATCTGCACCGCCTAGCCGCGGTTATATTTATGATCGTAACGGGATAATTTTGGCGGATAACCAGCCAGTCTTTACCGCCATGCTAAGCCCTGATGAGGTTGATAACCCTGAGCGCACGCTCAGCTTGCTGGCGCCTATTTTTGATTTGACAGCAGAAGACATCAC
>NZ_DDNS01000052.1:2475-2904 GCF_002341255.1 Psychrobacter sp. UBA2514 | reverse complement strand
CAAAAACAAAAACGACCCTGTGACCATCAAAATCGATCTCACAGAGGCACAGTTAGCTCAGTTTAGTGAGCGTAAGCCGTTCTTTCGCGGTGTTTCTATCCAAAGTAAGCTGACGCGTGATTATCCTTATGATGAGCTATTTGCTCATGTGATCGGTTACGTTGGTCGTATTAACGATAAAGAGTCTAAGCGTATTGATAAGGACCGCTATGCAGGTACTGATCTGATCGGTAAGATTGGTATTGAAGACTATTACGAAGATATTTTGCTTGGGCAACCAGGCTATCAGTCGGTAGAAACAGATGCTCACGGCAATATCCTACGTCAATTGGACACGAAACCGCCTACCTCTGGTAACGATATCACGTTGAGCTTGGATTATGGGCTGCAAAAGGTCGCCCAGCAGCAGCTAGATGGCCGCCGCGGTGC
>NZ_DDNS01000052.1:1911-2383 GCF_002341255.1 Psychrobacter sp. UBA2514 | reverse complement strand
CAGCTAGATGGCCGCCGCGGTGCAATCGTCGCAATAGATCCCAAAAATGGCGATGTGCTGGCTTTTGTCAGTAACCCAAGCTATGATCCCAATCCTTTTATCTCAGGGATTTCGTTCAAAGACTATGATGCCCTGCGAGAAGATCTCGATCAGCCCTTGTACAATCGCGCCCTCCAAGGGACATACCCACCTGGCTCGACCATCAAACCATTCGAGGGTCTAGGTGGCATTCACTATGGCTTGCGAGATTGGAACAGCACTATTTATGATCCTGGCTATTTTAGTTTACCAGGAGACAGCCATCGGTTTCGTGATTGGAAACGTGGCGGTCATGGCACGGTCGATCTAAAGAAATCTATCCAAATGTCGGTTGATACTTACTATTATAAACTGGCCTATGAGATGGGTATTCAGCGTCTACACGACTGGATGGTGCGCTTTGGTTTTGGGGACAAGACTGGTATTGATCTTC
>NZ_DDNS01000052.1:1352-1727 GCF_002341255.1 Psychrobacter sp. UBA2514 | reverse complement strand
CATCTCTGTCAGTATTGGACAAGGCTATTTCTTAGCCACGCCACTACAGATTGCTAATGCCACTGCCATGACCGCCAGTAAAGGTAAACATATTACCCCGCATTTGCTCAAGAGCAGTGACGGCGCGGCAGAGGTAAAAGTGATCACCAAACCAGATGGCAAAATTGAATACAACGGTCAGCCCTCTGACTGGCTACGCATGCATGATGCAATGGAAAGCGTGGTAGAAAACGGCACAGGTCGCGGCATCTATACCCCGCGTTATCGTATCGCTGGCAAAACCGGCACCGCACAGGTCAAGTCTATTGCTCAAGGCAAACGCTATGATAAATCGGCAATCGATAAGCGTCATTGGGATCATGCGTGGTTCAATGG
>NZ_DDNS01000052.1:899-1224 GCF_002341255.1 Psychrobacter sp. UBA2514 | reverse complement strand
TGGGATCATGCGTGGTTCAATGGCTTTGCGCCCGTAGAAGATCCACAGATTGCACTTGCCGTATTGGTCGAAAACGGTGGCGGTGGTAGTACGACTGCCGCGCCTATCGGCCGTGCCCTATTTGACTACTGGATGCTACAACGCAAAACTGATCCGGTACTCCCGCCTTCAGCCGATGAGCTCAAAGTCATCAAGCGCCAAAAGGCCTTTGAGAAAGCCTTGAAGGATGCCTTGCGTGAAAAAGAGGCAAAAGCGTTAGCAGAACAGGAAGCAGCAGAAGCAGAGGCGCAAACAGCAGCAGTCACCTCTGAATAGCGACATTTTG
>NZ_DDNS01000052.1:0-770 GCF_002341255.1 Psychrobacter sp. UBA2514 | reverse complement strand
CACCTCTGAATAGCGACATTTTGATAGACATCTCTAACCATTACCCGTCATGTCTAATAAGTAGAGATGCCTCAAAAAAAAGACAATAAAAGAGACACGAGCATGAAAAAACCCACGAGCGGGCGCACAGCAAAAAAGAACCCTAAAGCAAAAAGTGCGGCGGGTGATGTTCGTATCATTGGTGGGCAGTTCAAGCGCCGTATTGTCAGCTTCATCGAGGCAGATGGCTTACGCCCAACGCCCGACCGCCTGCGAGAGACATTATTTAACTGGTTATTGGCCGATATTCACGGTGCACGCGTACTCGATAGCTGTGCTGGTAGTGGCGTATTAGGGTTTGAGGCGTTGTCCCGCGGCGCAGCTCACACCACTTTTATTGAAGTTAATACAGCACAAAGCAACATGCTACGTCAAAGTGCTGAGCAATTACGCCTTGATACCACAGCTTACACGGTTATCACTGGCACGGCTGAGCAAGTACTGAGTCAACACCAGCCGATTGAGCACCCGTTTGATATCGTATTCATCGATCCCCCTTATGCTCAGGATCTATGGCAGCCTATTTTGAGTACGCTGATTACCAATGCATTGATTGACCAATCAACGCTAATTTACTTAGAAGCGGATAAAGATTTAACACCTCAGCTTGAGCAACTAGAAGAGCAGCTTAATGAAAATCGCGACGCCCAACTAGAGACAACTCAGCAAATGATATGCTTTGAATGCGTAAAGCAAACCAAAGTTGGACAAGTTGTCGCTGGACTTTATCG
>NZ_DDNS01000012.1:189998-190299 GCF_002341255.1 Psychrobacter sp. UBA2514 | reverse complement strand
TACTTAAAAAAGAATTGGGCGATTATCCGCTAGTAATTCATAAGCCTGAGGGCGCAATATTCTTGTGGCTGTGGTTTAAGGATTTACCGATTAGTACCTCTAAGCTGTATGAGACTTTGAAAGAAAAAGGTACGCTTATCGTGCCGAGTGAATACTTCTTCCCGGGTGTCGATATTAGCGATTACCAGCACGCACACGAGTGTATCCGCATGAGTATCGCTGCTGATGAGCAAACACTGACGGATGGTATTAGAGTGATTGGTGAAGTGGTACGTGAGTTATATAGTCGAACCACTATTAA